>JAUZNX010000009.1 GCA_030706745.1 Bacteroidota bacterium | reverse complement strand
GGGCTCAGTAGTACGGACCATCTACAACGGTGCGTTGAACACCGGAAACAATGTTGTTTCTCTCGACGCTGGCGATCTGGCAAGTGGCACCTACTTCGTCGTCTTGACGAGTGGCGACATTCGTCTGACGCGAGAGATGATCCTGAGCAAATAGAATCATGTGAATTCATCAAACATGGAGCCCCTCGAAAGAGGGGCTTTGTGTTAGTAGCCAAATGATATTCAGCGATTTGGACGGTGACCGTATGCTACGCGCGCTCGAACTTGCGCGGCGCGGCGTCGGGCATGTCAGTCCGAATCCTCTGGTTGGCTGCGTCATTACGGATTCTGGCGGCCAGATCATCGGCGAGGGGGCGCATCTCGAATTTGGCGGACTGCATGCAGAGCCAAACGCCATTGCCGATGCTGAGGCTCATGGTCATTCGGTTGAGGGCGCTACGGTGTATGTCACGCTCGAGCCTCATTCATTCAAAGGCAAAACAACTCCATGTAGTCAACTGCTGATCTCAAAAAAGATCGCGCGCTGCGTTGTTGCTTTGGTAGATCCCTACCCGAAGGTGAACGGCGAAGGTATTCGGCAGCTTCGCGATGCCGGAATCCAGGTCGATGTTGGGCTGCTGCAAGCGGAAGCCGAAGAACTGAACCGCTTCTTCATAAAACAGGTAACGACCGGTCTGCCTTATGTCACGCTGAAGTTAGCGACGTCGTTGGATGGCCGTTCGGCACTTGCGACTGGTGAGTCAAAGTGGATCACAAGCGAAGCCTCGCGCCGCCGGGTCCATACGATGCGCGCTGAGTATGATGCTGTCTTGGTAGGGTCTCGCACGGCCCTCTTAGACGATCCCGCACTGACCGTCCGTATGGTCGAGGGCCGCCAGCCATGGCGTATTGTTCTGGATTCAAGGCTGGAGTTACCGCGGACATTGAAGGTATTTTGCGATGAGCACCGCAATCGCACGATTGTTGTGACCGATGCGTCCCGGGAAACCCGGGAATCAGAATTGCCGCACGGCATAGAGCACTTACCGATCTCCTCGAAGAATGATCGTTTGGATTTGGCCGCTCTCTTTCGTGTGCTGGGCGCGCGCGGAATTGCCAGCGTCCTTGTCGAAGCGGGGCCGACGCTGGCAGCATCCATCGTCCGTGAGAGGCTTTTCGACGAACTCATTATTTTCCAAGCGCCGATTGTTTTCGGCGGCGACGCCCGCGCGGCTATAGGACCCCTTGGACACGAGACATTGGCAGAAATACCACGGCTTCGGTTATATTACGTAAGGCCTGTAGAAGGCTCTCATGATATCGAAGTGTGCTTGCGGCCGTAATAACTTTGGCGGCCTGCTCGTTAGTCGTTGCTCGACACACCATCCATTCGTTACTATTTTTGTAGCATGCTAACATCCATGACGGGCTTTGGCCGAGGCGAAACGGTCCATAGTACCGAAGGCGGGGCGACGATTACCGTGACCGCTGAGATTCGCAGCGTGAACTCGCGCTTCATCGAAATATCGGTCCGCACGCCGCGTACGCTTTCGGAGCGCGAACTCGATCTCCGCGAAGCGGTTCGGAAGCGGCTGGAACGCGGCAAGATTTCGGTTAACGTATCGATTGAACGGCAAGGTACTGAGGCGCTGCCGCTGACGATCAACGAGCCGATGGCGCGAGCCTATTTCAACCTGCTCGATAAGCTGCGGACCGCGACCGGCCTCACGGCGGAAATCCAATTGCGCGACCTGACTAGCTTTGGGGATATTTTCCAGGGAGAGGATACCTCCGCGACCGCCGCAAAGGAAGAGTGGGGCCTGACACAACAGGCTCTGGAGAAAGCGATCCTCGATCTTACGACCATGCGCCAGCAGGAGGGCCGCGAATTGGAGCGCGATCTGCGCGAGCGTCTGAAGGTCATTACCGGGCATGTCGATGAGGTAGAGAAATTGGCGAAAACCACAGCCGCGGAGGAATACGCCAAGCTCAAAGAACGCGTGCTCGAGCTCACGCAAGACATCGAGGTACTGAACAACCAGCGGCTCGAACTCGAGATTGCGATGATTGCCGAGCGCCTGGATGTGACGGAGGAGATCGTCCGCTTTCGCTCGCATTTAAAATTTTTCCTCGAAGCCATGGAATCCCCCGAGGCCGCCGGACGTAAGCTTAACTTCATTCTGCAAGAGATGAACCGTGAGGTGAACACCATTGGCTCGAAGACCAATCAGGCCGATGTTGCCCATCATGTCGTGCTTGTCAAGCAGGAGCTGGAGAAAATTCGTGAGCAAGTACAGAACTTGGAATAGTCGAATTATCGTGCTTGCGCTGGGAGCGTTGATGATGGCAGGCAGCGTGAATGCGCAAGTTATATCGAAGGCCGACGAAGCGATCTTAAGGGCGAAGCTCCTGACCGCTCGTGAGCAGCATTTCGATACATTACCAATTGGCGAGCGCGTAGCGGCTGTCGGGAAGCTCTTTCTTGGGACTCCGTATGTGGCCGGAACGCTCGATACCATCCCGAATTCGGAGAAGCTGATCGTCAATTTGCATGGCTTCGACTGTGTGACGTTTTATGAGACATCGCTGGCGCTGGCTCGCTCACTCGATTTGCCTCCGAGCGATGGCTTCTTTCGTCAACTCACCCTCCTTCGGTATCGAAACGGCGGCCTCAATGGGTACGCATCGCGCTTGCATTATACAACCGATTACTTTTTTAACGGCGAGCAAAAGAATGTACTCTTCAATATCACGCGAAACATTGGTGGCGATTTGGTACACAAAGATACTCGCACGATCAATTTCATGACGCAGCACCGCTCTTTTTATAAACAGCTTGCGAGTGATTCGACTTTTGCAGAAATACAGTCAATCGAAGCGAGTATCCATTCGATTGGCGGATATTATTACATTCCCAAAGAGGATGTTGCCAAAATCGAAAGCAAGATTCGTTCGGGGGATATACTGGGTATAACGACGAATATTCCGGGATTGGATTGTTCGCACACCGGAATTGCCGTGCGTATGCCAGATGGCCGAATCCATTTTATGCATGCCTCCAGTTTGAAAGGCAAGGTTATTGTGAGTGATGAGCCGTTGGCGGAGTATCTGACTCACAGCAGCCATCAGACCGGCATCATTGTGGCGAGACCGCTTGAAGTGGCTGGCCGGATGAAATCAAAAAGTCATTTGCTCAAATAATTGCAGCCGTGGTAAAACCTGACGAAGTCAAAAAAGTCGCCGATCTTGCGAAGCTCGAATTCACCGAGCCCGAGCTTGCCGAACTCACAGGCGAGTTGAATCACATTCTGGGATATATCGATCAGCTCAAAGAGCTGGATGTGTCGAATGTCGAGCCGCTCGAGAATCTGAATGAAGAGGTCGAGCAAAACGCGTTGCGCCCGGATGTTATGTGGCCTTCGCTCACCGTGGGACAAGCGCTTTCGAATGCGCCCAAGGCGGCCGATGGATATTTCCTCGTACCGAAAGTCCTCGCGCAAGAAACCAAGGGGTATGTCGAGACCGATATGGTCGGGGACGAAGAAGAAGAGTTATGATCGTGTGATGCGAGGCGGTATTTCGTGACAGATAGCCTCCAAAATTCGCTTCGTCGCTCCTTGTCCCTCCTCAACAAATGCGCACGCCTTCGCGCCAGTTGAGATGCGTAGGTCATCATCGTTCACCATGCGCCAGAAGACAAACTCGAACTCGCGAGGGGTTGAAACCTCAAAGGCAGCAAGACGATCGATCATCATCTGCACCTCGCTTGACTTTTGGTGTTTTGGCCCAACAATCGTCGCAGCGCCCCACACCGCCGCTTCGAGTACATTATGCAGACCTGCGGAGAAGCCCCCGCCGATCATCGCAATATCCGCATATTGATAAAGACCGAATAACTTGCCGATGGAATCGACAATAATGATTGGCTCGCCGCTCCAACTCTCAATGGTCGAGAGCCGAATGGCTTTACTCCGGTAGGTTTCAAACAACGGTTGAATGTGCTCCGCGTCGGGCTCGTGTGGCGCGATGATCCAAAGGATATTATCTCCTCGATCGAGCGAACTCCGAATGGTTGCATGCACCACCGCCTCATCCGCTGGCCAAGCACTGCCAAGGATAAAAACGAGTGTCCCATTATCTTCGATACTTTCTCTCAGCTTCGCGGGCAATAGCGCGGGAACGCTCGCTTGCCTCCGGGCAATGACTTGATCGAAACGGGTGTCTCCCACGACAGCGAGCTTTTGTGAATCGACTCCAAGCGCCGAAAAGCGTGCTTGGTCCGCCTCGGTAATGACGAGGATCTTCGTGAGGGCATTATAGACTGCTTTGTGAAGCGACCGCACCAGTGGCATCATCCGACGCGATTCCTCCGCAGCCGTTGCCGCAAAGAGGATTGTTGGAATATTGCGAAGTGACAGCTCCATCGCCATGTTCGGCCAAACATCATAGCGGGCGAAGAGCGCGAGGTCCGGTTGCACCGCGTTCAAGAAAGTGGAGACTTCACTGCGAATGTCAAGTGGTGAGTAGCTGATATAATCCACCTCCATGTATTTCCCGATCACATTCTCATAGCCGCTTGGGGAGAAGAATGTAAGATGAATGTGCACATAGGGATACTGCTTTCGAATTGCCGCGATTACTGGCTTTGCTTGCTCGAGTTCACCGTAGGACGCAACGTGAATAATAATGCGTGAACCGTGAATTTGTGCTGCCGCATAATGCGACCTGACATGTTCGATCAGCCCGTTGCGTCCACTCAGGCCACGCCGGAGTTTTTGGCTGAATATTCCCGCGATGCGCGCAAGCGCAAGGAGTAGGGGGAGGAACAGATTGTAGAGCGCCAGCAAGTTGAATTACATATAACAAATGACGAATGACAAATGAACGCCCTCAATTGAGCACCACTTGTCATTCATCAATCGAAGTGTGTCATTAGACATGTCGCTCTGCGTGATACGAACTTCTAACGAGCGGGCCGGCTTCGACGATGTGGAAGCCCATCTCCATACCGCGGTCATGCAGCTCTAAGAACTCGCTGGGAGGTACATAGCGATTGACTGGCAGATGGGCTTTTGTCGGTTGAAGATACTGCCCAAGCGTGAGGATGTCCACTTTCACTTCGGCCAGATCGCGCATTACGTGGAGCAACTCTTCACGTTCTTCACCAAGTCCCAGCATAATGCCAGTCTTGGTGTTGAAACCAGCTTGCTTCGCGCGACGAAGGACGGCAAGCGTCCATTGATATTTCGCTTGCGGCCTTACCGTGCGATATAAGCTCGGGACCGTCTCGGTGTTATGATTCAGAATGTCCGGGCCAGCCTCCAGAATCCTGTCCAGGCATTCAGGCTTACCCTTGAAGTCCGGAATGAGTACTTCGATCGTCGTGCCTGGATTAAGCGTGCGTACCTGCCGGATCGTCTCGGCAAAGAGAATCGAGCCACCGTCCTTTAGCTCATCGCGATTGACACTCGTGATGACTGCGTGCTTGATCTTCATCGATCGAATGGCTTCAGCAACGTGCCGCGGTTCATCGGAATCGAGTGCACTGGGGCGCCCGGTCTTGATGGCGCAAAATCCGCAGGACCGCGTGCAAGTGTCGCCGAGGATCATGAAGGTCGCCGTGCCGGCATTCCAGCACTCGCCCATGTTCGGGCATCGTGCTTCCTCACAGACGGTGTGCAGGCTCTTCGAGCGCATGAGCCGTTTGAGGTGGTCGTGGGTTTCGCCGGAGGGCAGCTTAACTTTGAGCCAATCCGGGCGCGCCTGACGCGGCGGAGCCTCCGGGAGTGCGGTCGGGGTGTCGACGACGGGAAGATCGAGAAGCATACGACCCCAAACACGGAATTGCGGCCTTCCGTTTGAACCAGCCTTAGGTCTTCCGCCGAGGTCAGGATGTGCCTACTTTGTCAGGGTAATCGTGAGCCTGGGCGTTGAGGTCGGATCCTGCCAATTCGTCGAGTCGTAGGTGGTTTCCTTCCAAGAGCTGGAGCAGCCATTATGACTGAAAAGATTAAACGTCATGTTATTGAGATGGTCTTTGACCGTATTCCCTGAGAGCGCGAATACCATGCTGGTTGGTGAACTCGATACAAGAGGGATTGAGACTCCCGTAAGCGTACGCCGACTCGTGACGTAGGTGTTCCCGTAGTAATTCCACCCACTATCGATGATTGCGCTGAACGACTGGATCGTCTTGCCATCGGCCGAGGTAACGATCGCGAACGAATCGCTCACAGTCTGCAAGTAATTGGAGGAAAACGCGGCGTTAGGTGGGGTACTATCGTTTACGGTACCATCGTCAAGGAGAGCGTTGCCGTTCCACTGGGCCGTCTGATGCATGGCCATCTCCCATTGCTCGGACGTGTCATACGTGTCGTCATACCAGCCGGGCACATAGGGCGACGTGGTAAAGAAATTTGTGGCGGTCAGAGTGATCCTTGCATGAGTGAAGGACTGCATCCCGACGATGGAAGTCGAATCATTTCCTGGCCCGGTTGGAGCATGACGGCAACCAGAGACGACGAGGACGACCAATGCCCAATCAATAATAGCAGAAGTGACAACATGCTTCATAAGGCCTCCGTGTGACTGGAGAGGAACTGCCAAGAGTAAGGAAATATTCCGAATGGATCAGCTACTTCACAATTGTAAATTCCACTCTTCGGTTTTGCCGCCGGCCCTCATCAGTCGCATTCGTGGCGATGGGCTGTGTCTCGCCATAGCCTTTTGCTCGAAGTCGCCGGGCCGCGATTCCCTTTCGGATAAGATATGCTTCGACCGAAGTTGCACGCGCTTCAGAAAGTTGCTGGTTCGCAACAGGGGTACCGACGGTATCGGTATGACCGCCAATTGCAATTTCCATTTCCGGGCGGTCTTTCAACAATTGCACGAGCCGGTCTAACTCCGGATAGGATTCGGGCCGAAGTTCAGCCTTTCCCGTTTCGAAGAAAATGTTGTTGATCCGGACAATCTCGCCCTTCTGGATCGGTACCAGCGTGAGATCGCGCTCAAGTTCTTGATAATCGTGCGCTTCCCTGAGATCGAGATTTTCGCTAACGGCGATATAACCTGGCGCTATCGCCCGATATCCATAATTTTTCCCGGCGGGCAACGTGATCTTGTAAATGCCGGTCGAAGGATTCGTACTCGCGCCCCCGATCTCCTGGCCGGCGGAGAGGTCTTCGTATTTGATCGCGGCACTCACAGGCTTGCCCGTTTTGGCATCGAGCACTTTGCCACTAATGAGCACGACAGCCTGTGGCTTAAGCGCCTCCGGAAGTTTGACGCGAAAGATGTCGCCGGCACCATAGGAATTCTCGGTAGAAACAAAGTATGCGTACTCTCCGGATGCCGGCACGGTGTAGTATGCATCCCAGCCGGGAGTATTAAGTTGTGGGCCGAGATTTTGCGGCTCGGTCCAATGCTGCCAGGTATCATCCAACCGGCGGGTGATGAACATATCCATCCCGCCATAGCCAGCAAAGCCATCGGAGGCGAAATACAAGGTCTTGCCATCGGCAGCAATGAACGGTGTCGCTTCATCGGCCGGGGAGTTGACCATGGATCCGAGATTTTTCGGCGCCGACCATGTGCCATCGCCTTGCAGGAAACTGACGTAGAGATCCTTATGGCCGCGGGAATCGGCACGGTCCAGCGAAAGTACAATCGAGCGCCCATCGTTCGAAAGTGAGAATTCGACGAAGCGCGCATTGGTGTAGAAATCCCGGACGATCACTTCCTCCGGATACTCCCATCCCGTCTTCGTTCGATGCGTGAGCCACAATCCGAAATGCTCTGAGCCGGGACGTCCTCCTTTTGAGCGGAAGCTTCCACCAATCAGGAGCGTGTTTCCGTCCGGTGTGACGGAGGCAACGAAAGAGCCGAAGCCATTATTGAGCAGCGGACCGATATTTTGCAGGGGCTGCCAGTTGCCGCGCGCGTCGGCGGACGAAAACCAGATGTTATCGTTGTTGGTATCGTTGCTGCGGATCAAACCAGGACTGAGCCTGAAATTCTGCGGATGGTTCTTGCGGTCCACAAATAGCGTTTTACCATCGGGAGAAATCACCGGCAACACTTCGTCGAATGGCGAGTTGATGCCTGGCCCCAGGTTCTCACGGTTGCCAACGTGGATATCCGGCATAACATTGACTTCGGCTTCGATTTTGGTCCAGGAGTCCGCGATCCCAATGGCATCAATCTCGTTCGGACCAGCCACAAGGCCGGGCTGCAGGACGATCTTTACCGCCGCCACATTATAGGTGGTCCGATTGATGATCAAGTGGTGCACCCGTTCTGTCAGACCGGCGGATTCCGGAGTCGAGGGATAGCTCTCGCGCTCCCGGTCACGTTCATCATACAGGACAATCTTCGAAATCGCATCCGGATAGAAGTTCTCCGCGACCGCAACCTGCGTAATCTTCATGGGCCGCTCGAATCCGACCTTGATCCATTCCTCCTGATTCCCGACGTCGGCGTCATTGCCAGGCAACCAGGCGCATGGGCTATCACCAACGGCAGGACATTTATTCGGCTTGCCCAGCACCTGCTCGGCGCCGTAGCCTTTTTCACCAGGCTTATGGATTTCCGAAGAGACTCCGAGGACTTCGCTCGCCCACTGGACGGTGCCGGAACTCGTCTGTGCGCGCAGGAATGGCTCCGCGATCAGCAGCGCAGCCAGTGTGAGGAACAATCGAACGAATAACTTCACCGGGCCTCCTAACACGGCTGTTCGAAGAATAGGCACAGAATTTCTACGGTGGATAGAATTGTACAGGGACAGCGCACAAATGTGTCCTGAGGATGAAACGCTTCTCATGTTAAAGCGAGACGCGAATGGGTTTGGATAGTTAGGACTTCGAAATTACTTGATTATGAAACAACACGTCTTTTCTCTTGACACGGCGGTTGGCCGCCGCGAATTTCTCAAACGGACCGGCATGGTTTTGACCGGCATCACATTATCGGGCGCCCTTGCGGAGTTCCTTGCGAGTTGCTCCTCGCTTACGGGTCCGAGCGTCTCACACGGAACGACGACCATTAGCGTAGCCGATCTCACTTCAGATGGATCATTCAAGGAGGACACGACCGTCCAGCCAGATGGTACGCCAATTCTGGTGATTCGGCAGAATGCTACGACCTACACCGCGCTCTCGATGCTCTGTACCCACCAGGGCTGTCAGGTCAATCCACCAAGCGGCGGAATGATCTTCTGCGCGTGCCACGCGTCACGGTTCGACCTACACGGGAACGTGATGAGCGGCCCGGCACCCTCGGCGCTCACGAACTATGGAGTTGCTTATAATGCATCCGCCAAGAGCATTACCGTGACGTATTAAGCATAAGGAAGTCCGAATGGGACTAAGGGGGTGCGACCGATGGGTTGCAAAAGTCCCAATTTGTGCCTCATGGGCTCAGTTTTCCTGGGAACTCGCTCGAAAGCGTGCATTGCTTCAGGAAGGCCTGCACTTTGCATGAATCATTTTCGCCAGAAACTTGTCGCTTCTAGTGGAAAAATCCCGGCACGGAAATTATATATAGGTGAGGTACGCCATTTGGCGACCGCCCGTCATTACGAGATTTTTACCATAACACTCACTTTACGAAATCATGAATAAGAGCAAAACCAATCTTTACACGCTTGCGCTCATTGCCAGCGCGATCTTCGGCAGCTTCTATGTCGCCGGATGTACATCGACAACCAGCCCCGGAACGACCACCCCACCTGGAGCTCCCGGTGCTCTCATGGTGCTCGCCAAAAACAGCAATACGATCAGCCTCATGTGGACCCGCGGCTCCGGCGATGTCGATGCGGACACCGTTTACCAAGGGACCAGTCTCCTCGGCACGACGTCCGGATCTGCCATGGACGTGACCAGCCTGCAGGAGCAAACGGCTTATACGTTTATCGTTCACACGGCGGGTGGCAACACCAATTCCATCACTTGGATGACCGCCGAGCGGACAAACGGACTGAGAATCTACGAGGTGGCCGATCCAAGTTCGAGCGATCCGAGTGGGCTCTCCCTGGGACCACAAATGGCCATGACCCTTCCGCTTTCGCAGGGTGCTGCCGCGGATTTTGTACTCGAGTCATACGCGAACGACCCGACGCTTCCCTCCGGCATTTCGCTGGTGGCAAGTAACGTCCATAGCTCAGGCTGGCGCGATACGAAGGTCAGCGGCAAAGCCAATTACATTGTCGGCGGCCTTGCGAACAACTTCCGCTCCTCGGACTATAAGACCGAAATGGATACGGCTTCGCAAAATGCATTCGACCTTCCGAATGACGCGGTTTATGGGACGAAGGGCTCAGCCATTATTGTCGTCAAGACGCAGGACAATCATCTGGCGCTCGTTGAGATTGTGCCAGACCCAAGCACCGGCAAGCTTTACAGTGTCAATGGAGCTGGCTATAAATATGTGACAGTCAATGTTTCGTATCAGTTAGCGACCAACACAGGCTACGCCGCAAGGCCACGTCCGGCGCATAGCGGACCGATCGTGAGAATGTCAGCGCGATAAGCTGCGGCAAATCACGACTGTTTTTCGAAGCCCCTCTTCCAATGAAGAGGGGCTTTTCTATTCAAAAAAGCCCACGAGGCCCATGGTTCGCGGGAATTCGTCTGGCACGCCGAATGCAAGAACCATGACCATACACGAAAACTAATATTTTCCTATTATGGTAAACTTACGACTCATCCATGATTTTCTAAAAGATCCTTTGACGGACAAGCTGTTTCGCAAGTACGTCACTGACACCAAAGCACGGCGTGTGTTCGATACATCCGTTCGATTGGTGGAAATAGCTATTATTGCACTGCCATTGGCGGCAACTGCTGCCAAGAGCATTCGCGACATGGCCAAAGGCAGTACCGGCAAGCGCGCCACCTCGCGCATTCGGCGACTGGTCGCGGCCTGATACAATTACGAATGCAAAATGACGAATGACGAATGAATGGATGTTCATTCGTCATTCGTCGTTTGTAATTCGTCATTGGACCCGGAACATCCTCGTCCCATTTCCGTTTTCAAGTGACGATGTTCCTGTCAAACCAACCCTCTCGGAAGAGCCTCGTCACTCTTTCCTATCTCGTGCTCTCTTTTTCTTCTTTTCTTTTTTCGGGCTGTCTTTCGGACCCGATCACCGGACCCGAGGTGCGCCCACGGCTTGTGCTGCCGCCGCAACGCGTTATGTTTACGTCACCGGTCTCCAGTTTCGTCGCGCCGGCGACCGGCGATATGGTGATCCGATGGACGCGTTCGACAGCCGATACGCAATTGAATTTCAAGGGATACTATGTAAAGGTTTGGACATCCCAACCGGACACGGATCAATTAGGTACTCCATCCGAGTCGGATCTGCAGCTTGTTGATACGGCACACATAGCCAAAGTCGCCGGACGAATAGATACATCCGTCACTTTTCACACTCTTCCGCTTGGCCGGTATACCGCGGTCGTCTGGGGCGAGAAAGCAACGGATACGCTGGGGTATAGTTTGGATTCCGCGCGTCTGCACTTCGACTTCGATCCTCGGCCACTGATGAATCCAACCAACCTGAGAGCCACTTCAACGAGTCCGACGACGGTACAATTACGCTGGGACTTGCCGTCGACGAACAAGAATATAGGTATGTTCGGATATATCGTTTACTATCACGATCCGATTCAGACCAGAAATGATTCTGGCCATTATGCACAATTTGTTCCGGCTGGCGATTCGGCGAATACCGCGACGGTCACAATTCCGCCATTGCTAACCCCGCTGCGCGGTGCCAGCGAGCATCCATATCGTATGTGGGTCAAAGCCATTCGAAAGGATTCCGCTATGTTTTATGGCAGTGATACTAACGAGATCGTGTGGGCGGGAGCTGAGATCAATCCGCCGCAAGCGTTCAGCCTTAAACACGACTCAATAGGAAACCCAATTCCGGATTCAGGGTATCATGGTTTTCGGCACTCGATATTCATGGGGCGGCCTGCAAATTCACAAAATTGGGGAATTGCTGATGACTCCACGAATCAATATCCGCATCAGGTGGCGCTACAGATTAGCGGCAACACTCTTTCGCTTAATACCTTGAATGGTGCCGCATTCCTGAGCGACGGCGGTTTAGCGCGGATGGACACAGCGTTCGATCTCACTCATATTTATTATGCCGTCCCGTACAACGATCCATCTCAGTTCACGATCAATAGTGTGACATTGACAAATCAATCGTCAGGTACGGGAGTCGTACTCTATTTGATGTTCAAGGACGCAGATCCCGCATTCCCTGCAAATGAGTGGGCTCGGATTTTTATCCTTCGTCAGGCGGATGGAACATTCGTCAATCATTCTGGCGGCGTGGACATTCAAGTCAGCTTCCAGCCCGGCGTTACACAGGGTGGAACGTCTCATTTGCCCTATTATTAGCCGCATAAGTTCCCGCGAGTATGATGGTGCCCTTATAAATAAAGGGTTTTACAAACATCGCGTCCAAAAATGTATTAAGTTCGTAGTACGGAATTGCGACGATCCGCCCTGATGTGACGCGGATTTAGACGAGCGGCTGTGCTGGAGAGGAGCGTCGCAAACCCGGTAGTGACCGGTATACTGGTCTGCAGGAGGGCGGTGCGTCCCCTTGCTTCACGTGTGCCGGAGGATGTTCTGATTGACCATGGATGGGCGATCATTGTTATCAGATGACCGATCATTCGACTCAAACTTAACCTTTTAACTTCAAGAATTCTATGGCGAAAGCAGCAACTGCAAAACAGATGACGAAGTCGGCGATTGTCGATCACCTTGCAACCGAGAACGAGCTTACGAAGAAACAAGCGGCCGCGGTGATGGAATCGCTCGTAACCCTTGCGTACCGCGAGGCGAAACGTGGATTTACCGTGCCGGGCTTGGGCAAGCTGGTACTCTCCGATCGCAAAGCCCGCATGGGCCGCAACCCGCAGACGGGTGAAGCGATTAAGATTCCAGCGCGCAAAGTCGTGCGCTTCCGCGTCGGCAAGCAAGCCAAGGACGCGATTTTGACGAAGGGCAAGAAGTAACAATTTCTTTGTCGGTTTGGGAGGGCTCGCAGTCGGTCCCGCCAAGTTCTGCCGCCTGTTCGGATTACGCTGTAATCCGTCAGGCGGCGTCTTTTTGTGCTATGAAGAATCATCCATGAAGAATGATGAATGACGGCTTCCGAAACAATTCATGCCGATCCGGCCTATAATGAACGGATGATCGCCACCGTCAAAAACATTGCGTCGTTTCTGTCCCTCACATTAGTTGTGGTGGCCGTACTCGCTTATGCGCCACGCGGTCTCCAGGCTCAATGGGTGCTTCAGGCCGGCCTGATGGACCAGCAGATCCACCGGGGAATGCCGCTCATGTACAACATGGATTTCACCGGCGCGGAAAAGATTTTTGATTCGGTCATTGCGGAAGAGCCCGAACACCCGGCCGGATATTTTTATCGTGCTTCCTCAATGTTCTGGCGTGCAATCACGAATCCGGATAATACCACTTACGATGAAGGTTACAAAACCTGGCTGAACCGGTCCATCAATAAAGCCGATGCGATGCTCGAAAAAAATCCGAAGGATATCGCGGGCCTCTTCTACAAGGGCGCGGCGATCGGGATGCGTGCTCGTATCTATGAGTATCGGGTCAATGCGCTCGACGCGTTTGACATCATCCAACTCATTCTAGGCGATGCCAAACGAGGCGTGGATTACCTCAATCAACTCGAAGACATTATTCCAGATAATTCCGACGTGCTCTTTGGCCGTGGAGTATACAATTATTACGTCGAAGCCGAAAAGGAGCAAAACCCGTCCCTTTCCGGCGCGATCTCCGCAATGTTCCCGACTGGCAATAAGATAGCCGGTTTGCAGATGCTGGAGATGGCGGCCAAGAACGCGGTGTACGCAAAAGTCGAAGCCAAATTCGAATTGCTGCATATCTACTATGCGATTGAAAAAAAGTATCAACTTGCCTATGCGCTGGCGCGCGAATTGGCGACGACCTATCCAAACAACGTCCAGTTTTTGCACTATCTTGGTTTTTGCGCCATCACGGAAAACAATATTCCCCAGTATGACTCGGTCTATCGCGTGATGCTGGACCGCTCCCGCGAACGGCGCGATGCGTACACGATCCGGCAGGCGCGCGAAGCGATGTACTTTATCGGTCTGGCCCAGATGAAGAGGATGGGCGGCAACATGGATACTGCGCTCTATTATTTTTATAACAGCGATTTGCTCAGTCGTACGATCGAAAAAGATCCAAGTAAATACGATTGGTGGCTCACGGCAACGGAGCTTTCGATGGGTGAGGCCTACGACATGCGAGGCAACCGCAAGGATGCGATCCAAATGTATCGCCGCGTGCTCGAATTACCGGAATACAACACATCGCACTCCGAGGCGAACAAGTATCTGCTGACGCCATATAAGCGGTAAGGAATTTGTAGGCGTGCCTTTAGGGCACGGGCCCGCCGCAAGCTGTTATGCGAGCACCGGAGGCAGATACGCGCGTAGCACACCGCGCATTCTCGGGACGTCAAAGCGAGTGAGTTCAAAGAGAGCGACAGCGCTCTTCTGCATTTCGATTGCGGGCGACTCCGCTCCAGTGACGAGTACACTTGCCAGATGCGAGAATAACGGATCGTGGCCCACGAGCATGAGTACTCTGCACTCACCTCGCTTTGACGCGACGAGAGACATCGCGCGTTCGAGTTCGCTGCCCGATAGCAGCGCTTCGCTGATCTCGATACGAGCGTTGGGCGCGAACTCTTCGGCCAGTATGCGTGCTGTTTGGCGGGCGCGGATGATGGGACTCGCAATAATTATTTCGGGTGATTCAAATTGGGCCCTGGCAAGCAGCCGTGCCATACAAGTCGTAATGGTAATGCCTGTGGCGGAGAGCACGCGTGCTTCCTCCGTCGGCGCGCTTATTTCATAATCGCCGTGTCGAACGAGATAGAGCAACATGCTGCGTACTGAGTTAAGAGTTTAGAAAGTGGGAATGCGAACGCCTTACAACATCCGTCTTTTGACATTCCTTTTGCTGATTGGCCTGCTCGGCTGTGCTCCGAAAACGACGCCGGTGCACCTGGCCGATTCCACTGCTACAACAAACGCCGTGCGAGAGATACAAGGCAAACAGATGCGCACGTTCCGCGGTCCGGCAGACATCCTGGGTGACACCACAAAGAACCGGCGTAACCGGCCACTCAAACCATAGCCGTGCCCTCGGTCAGGGCACGGCTACAATTACACTATGTTACTGCGGGTCTCTTCGTTCGGCTGGGTTCAAGCTATAGACCGCAGCATGTGGTAGACGTTTGACGCCAGACCCTCGCACGATCCATGATGCTGGGTTAACCGGCGGGCGTCCCGGGATGAACTCGAAGTTATCGAAGCGATCGAGCCAGGCAATTCGATCCGGTGATGAATACATGAACGTGACCGGTTGATCGTCCGTCATGATATGCTGCAACTGATGGCTCATATCGATGCGCTTCGCACGGTCAGGCTCAATTTTGATAGCCTCCATCAATTTGTCCGCTGCCGGATCATTATACGAGACGAAGTTCGAACCGCCGCGTTTCGCTTCGGATGACTCCCAAAGCTGACTAATCTCATCCTCTATCCCATCTTTGCCGCTGAGATTCCCAACCCAACCGCCGAGATAAGCGTCGAATTTGTGAGCGCGCAGATTATTCAGGTGGACCGTGGGCTCAAGCTGCGTCACATCCACGATGATACCCGCCGATTTCAAATCGTTGCCGATCACTAGAGCAATCTGTTTGGAGACATCGTTGCCTGACGGGATTTCAATGGAGAATCTGAAATCAGTCTTTTGCCCATTAATTACTTTGTCGAGAATGCCGTCGCCATTATGGTCCGCCCACCCGGCATCTGCGAGAAGTTTCTTTGCCGCATCGGGATTAAAGGATGGTTGCTTTGCCGTGGGGTCGTAATTGGGCTGCGTCGGGGCGACCGGGCCTTCGACCTTCTTGGTCATGTCGTGCAGGATTGAATGAATGATCTTGTCCCGGTCGATGAGCATCGTGAGCGCTTTGCGAACATTCTTATCCGCAAACATTGGCCTGGCATTGTTCCAGCCGACAAAAGAATAGAGATTCTCATAGACTGTATCTTTCTTGATCCATTTGAGCTGGGCCGAATCGAAGCCAGTAAGATACTGTGGTGCCGTTAGGTTAAGAATAAAGTCGATGTCCTGATGCTTGAGTGCAATGAGCGCAGCGTTTTGGTCCTTGATCGTTTTGAAAATGATCTGATCGGGATAAGCATCGCTCCAGGGCCGGTCCTTCGCCCAGTAGTTCGTGTCGCGATGTAAGATCACACGATCGTTCGTAATCCATTTTTCATATTTGTAAGGACCGCTTCCGATCATGTGATTGGTATCGCGGTTGTTGCCGGCGTCTTGAAATGCATCAGCAAGTTGCTTGATGGCCGGGTTCGTGGGTGTTTCTGCTTTGACATCATTCCAACTGAACTTATCGGTCAAGTTCGTCGGATCCCAAATGTGCTTCGGCAGGATTGATTCATAAATAATAATTTTCAGAAGGTCGTATCGATACTTGTTGAAGTGGAACACAACTTGATTTGGCTGTCCTGCCGGAATCCAGCAGCTATCCATAGCGGAATAGTAACTGCGAAGGGGAGCTGCATTTATCACGAAAGGATTCGCCACGATTTTGTATGAGAAGATGACGTCTTCCGCGGTGACCGGCTTCCCGTCGGACCAATGGGCCGCCGGGTCCATTGTGAACGTATACGTAAGATGGTCCGGACTCTCCACCGGGACCGAGGCAAGGCTGGGAATCCATGCCTGCGTCCGAGGATTCTGGCCGATGAGGCGCTCGAACATCTGGCCTTCCACGTAATTAGACGATTCATCGGCCGTGATGACAGGGTTCAGACCTTCGATATCGCCCGGTATATACCAGACGACGGCATTCTTGGTTGACAGCCCACTGGCGGGGCCGGTGCCGCTGCCCTTGCAGCCAGCCATGGAAATGGCCATCGCGGAGATAGCCAGGAATGAGTAAAGATACAGGTTCTTGGTGTATTTCATAGGGTGGATAAAATGAATCCCTACAAAAATACGAGAAACGGGAGGCCTCTGGCTCGAATTCAGAATGTGGCAGTCACCCGATGCGGAAAATCACCGTTTGAAGCCGCGCCAGAGCGATGACACGAGGATGGTCTGGTTTGCCTCGTGTTCTTCCTCCAACCGTGATTCATGGGCATGCAGCAAGTCGCTGCGAGTGAGAATCCCCACAACTTGCAGCGGGTCCTCACGGAGGACGACAGGAAGCCGGCCAATCCTCTCGGTGACCATCAAGTCCGCCGCTTCCCGAAGCGTATTATCCTCGAATACCACGGCAGGTGGACGGTTGATCAGCGTGTTGATGGACTCACCTTCCGGCAGTTCTGTCGAGAAGATTTCCTTCCGGGTCACGACTCCGGCCAGTTCGCCATGTTCGTCCAGGACGGGGAATCCACCATGTTCGGAGCCGAGCGCGTATGTACGGCACCAGGCCCGAATCTCGGCAATGGTCTGACTTGCGGAGACGGTCGCGACGGTCCGCGAAAGCCGGTCGCGGACCAACGTGCGCGCCAGATGGTCGGGACCATAATCGGACGGGACTCGTAACCCGCGCCGCGCGATCTTCTCGGTCATGATCGTATGCTTCATCATCGTTGTCGAGATGAGATACGCGGCGGAGCATCCGCCCAGGAGTGGCAGGAGGCCGGATGATTGCAGAGTCGTCTCGAATGCAAAGACGACCGACGCCAGCAATGCTCGCGATGCGCCAGCGAACATTGCCGCCATGCCGATGAGACCCGCCATCCGCAAATCGATCTGAATGCCGGGAAAGACGATGTGAATACCGGCTGCCATTGCAGAGCCAAGTGCGCCACCAATGGTAAATAGCGGTGCAAGCGTGCCGCCAGAGGTACCGCTGCCAAGCGCAATCGACCAACTCAGGAATTTGAACGCGCAAAGCAAGAGCAGCGTCTCTGTCGTGAATGTGCCGCTTAGGAAGCCGGAAATGTTGTCATATCCGACGCCCAGCGTGCGCGGCACAAAGTAGCCGATCACTCCAACGGCCACGCCACCAATGGCTGGCCACCACATCCAGTGGACGGGCAGTTTTTCGAACCCATCCTCGATCCAGTAGACCGCTCGCGTGATCCAGACGGACGCAAGGCCCGTCGCCGCACCGATGAGTACATACGTGACGATCGCACCTTCCGTTGGGGTTGGGAGGATCGGCATGCTGAAGCTCGGCTTGAGTCCCTCAAAGAACACGCGTACAGCAGTTGCGGCAACGCTGGCAATCGCTACGGGAATAAACGAGCGGCTCCGGAATTCGAACAGCAACAATTCAATCGCCAGTAGTACCGCCGAGACCGGCGCACCGAAGATTGCGGACATACCCGCTGCCGCGCCCGCGGCGAGCAGTACCTTGCGCTCGTCAGCCGTCGTGCGGAGCAACTGACCCATCAGCGATCCCATTGCGCCGCCGGTAGAGATGATTGGACCTTCCGCGCCGAACGGTCCACCGGTGCCGATCGAGATAGCAGCCGAAAGCGGCTTGAGAATCGTGATGCGGGGAGGAATGCGACTCTGGTTCAGCAGCACTTGCTCCATGGCTTCCGGTATACCATGACCGCGAATCGCCTTCGATCCATAGCGCGCCATGATGCCCACGATGATGCCACCGACAACCGGGACGACCAGGACCCAGAGCCCAATATGATTTTCCGATGGCGACGAAAAGTGAGTCGAAGCCCGCCCGAAGAACGAGAGATTGGTGACGAATCCGATCATCGCCGTCACGATTTGCGAAACGACACCGGCCGAGAGACCGATCACCAGGGCGAGACCTGTGATCGGCAAGAGCCGTTTGTCTTGGACTGACTCGCCAATCGGCGTTTTGAATTTCGAGAATCTATCTTGATTACCTTTCATGCGTTGAGTTTGTCGGCTCACTGCCGAGTTTCGAGAAAGAGGGCGGGCTGGACATCCGCAAGTCCCGCACCAGCCAGGACTTTGCTCAGCAAGCTATGCAAGCGAGTCTGTTCGGACTCGGTCAATTCGCCAATGGCGGCGACCAAGCGGTCTTGCACGGTTTCTGGCGTTCGCCGCAAAACCTCGCGTCCGCGAGTTGTGATGGAAAGCATTTGCACCCGTGCATCCTTTTCTGAACGTTCTCGGGCGACAAGTCCCTTCTCGACCAATTTCGAGACGACGACCGATACGGTACTTTGATGGGTATGCGTTCGGGCGGCAAGTTCGCTGACAGTCAGGGAGCGCGCTTCTCGAAGTTTTTCGAGCACAAAGAGCTGCGCGCCCGTGATCCCGTGCTTTTCTTCGGAACTTCGCGATCCAGCCTGGAGCGCATGCACCATGACTCGAAAGCCATTCAGAATGTCAGTAACCGGATGATTCATGTTGGATGGATGCCAATTATATTGATACCAATGCAATACGAGTGGACCCAGGCGAATGTTCCATGATACCGCGCAAGTTTCTTAGGCTGCTTCTACGGGGACCGTGTCGGTAATCCGGCGGGAAGCATCTTTCAGCTCAACCCACTTCTCGGAGAGATAGGGGATATATTCCGTGGCAGTGACGAAACTCCAAACATAGGCGACGATTGAGTAGAGGGCGCCAATCGTGAATCGGTCGAGATCGATCGAGATATAGAGCGTCGTCAGAAACATGAAAAGCAAGAAGACACGGATGACGCTATAGCTGAAAGTCGAGCGAGTGGAGTACTTGATTTCCAGCTCCGAAATGTCGGAGTAGTACTGCCGAATCTTGCCCGGTTCACGGGTCGAGAAAATATTATATTCTTCCTCGTACCAATCGTGCAGCTTGCTTTGGATCCGCTGTAGCGCTCGCATATAATACCGGCTACCGATGAGTACCAATACGATGAGGATGCTCCCGACGAGCGTGAGCCGCCAGTCGAAGAGACCGAGCGCGATCACAGCACCGCCGACAGCGATGAGTTGCTCCAAAAACTCCGGTACGTTGTACTGGAAGAACTCGATATTGTGCCAGGCCATCGAACTTCGGGCGGCGACTTTCGAAAGGTCCTCACCCTGCGCAAGCTGCCGGGCGACAACATCGCTCGAGAGATTCGCGAACATGCGCGTGTAAATTCTTGTGTCATACAACCGCCGGAACGCGCCGAGGCTGGAATTGACGAGGAAGAGCACGATCCACGGAATCAGCGGTGGAATAAACGGCCCGACTTCACGCGTGACATAGAATGACAGTGGCCGGTCATTCGTCGGCGGCTGAGTTCCAGCCGGCTTGCCTGGACCGGGAGACTTACTGGCCTTGAATTCGCGCCGCAAGGAATCGCGCGCGGCTTCGCGCGGCATTTTCAGTAGCGAGTGCCGGCGCCGGCTGCGGATCGAGTCCCGCTTTGCGAGCACGCGCTTCATGCTATCAATGGTCGCACGCTCGGGAGTGCCCACCGGGGGAAGCTGCACTTCTACTGTATCGGCTCGCGCTTTCTTGTGGGCAATGAAGCGGTATGAAGCATAGGCCAAATCGGCGGGATCCGTCCGATAGGCGGCGTAGTGGAAGAGGGCATGTTCTTGGAGACCGGAGATAGCCGCAGAATCCCGCTGACGGATGGAGTCGAGGATTCTGAGCGAATCGAGTACATGCTGCCGGACGGAATCTGCAACTTGCCGTAGCTGCAGGCCCGTCATGCTGGAATCTACTTCCTCCTCAACGCGGTGTGCCTCGCGTAACCCATCGATCGCTTTGCCAAAGACGTACGGCTCGGCAATATACGCGACGTTCTCGAAGACAACGAGAAGAAACGCGAAGCCGATTTGGAGCCGATATTCTTTGTAGAGGCGGCGAATCATGATTTATGCAACGGACGAAAACGACAGTGGCAAGGTTTAAGTGGCAATGGAATCGGTCGTCATTATTACCGGTGGAACCCACGGCTTGGGCCGAGCCTCTGTTCGCAAATGGCTCGCAGAAGGCTGGTCTGTCGCTACATGCGCTCGCGATGAGGCCGATTTGGCCATGCTCGAAGCCGAGCTACCGAGTACCAATCTGCTGACGCAGGCCCTCGATGTCTCGGATGCCAATGCCGTCCGTGGCTTTATTGAACGCGTGTTGGGACGGTGGTCGAGAGTAGATGTATTAGTTAACAATGCCAGCATTCTTGGGCCAAAGGAGGAGATTAAGGCCTATCCAGACGAGACGTGGCGGGAAGTCGTTGACATCAATTTGAACGGGGCATTTTACTTTGCAAAGGCTGTACTGCGTCCGATGCTGGAGACAAGGAGCGGAGTAATCGTTAATGTTTCGAGCGGTGCCGGAGTCAAGGGCAAAGCAACGTGGGGCGCGTATGCAGCGAGCAAATTCGCGCTCGAAGGTTTTACGCAAGTACTGCGCGAGGAAGTGCGAGACAGAGGCATCCGTGTTCATGCGTTCGATCCCGGCGCGATGCAAACGGACATGCGACGTGCTGCTTATCCGGACGAAGACATCA
Organism: Bacteroidota bacterium; assembly: GCA_030706745.1. Taxonomy (NCBI): domain Bacteria; kingdom Pseudomonadati; phylum Bacteroidota; species Bacteroidota bacterium. The sequence continues at coordinate 118,672 of JAUZNX010000009.1, read as the reverse complement.
CACAGCACCCGACACCCGAAGCAATTTCCCGCATCTTGTTCGACATCGCCGCTGTCTATGAACCGCAGTTGGGGCGGCTGACGGCGGGGGAATATCTTTGACTTATGCCACCCCCTGCACATCGACATCAACGATGACCTTCACATCGCGCGAGGCGAATCGCTTTTGATATTGTTCGAGCGCGCCCATGATGAGCCGACGAATGCGCTCGCCGTTGGCATCGTGTGATTTGAAATTCTTGATGATGAGGTGCCAGCGGTACTCGCCTCGGAGTTTGGTGATCGCCGGTGGTGCCGGACCAATTCGTTCGTAATATGCCGCGCGCTCAGGCAAAAGCGTTGCGAATTTCTCGGCGCGGTCGCGGACTTCTGCTTCTTTCTCACCGCGAAATTCGATGAGGATGAGCCGACTCAGCGGCGGATAGCGCAGACTCGTGCGGTCGGCGAGCTCGAGATTATAAAACGCTTCATAATCATGTGCGACCGAAAGGGCAATGGCCGGATGCGCGGGCTGCAAAGTTTGTATTAGGACTTCACCTGCCAACTCCATGCTGCGCCCAGCGCGGCCGGAAACTTGTGTGAGCAACTGGAACGTGCGTTCGGCCGAACGAAAATCCGGAATGCAAAGGCTGGTATCGGCGCTCACAACACCGACGAGTGTGACACGCGGAAAGTCGAGTCCCTTCGCGACCATCTGGGTGCCGAGCAGAATGTCGGCCTCGCCATTTGCGAATGCTGTAAGGATCTTACGATATGCGCCTTTGCGCGCGGTCGTGTCCAAGTCCATTCGCAGCAGCCGTGCTTCTGGAAATGCCTTGCGAATATCATCTTCCACTCGCTCGGTGCCCATGCCGCCAAGTCGCATGGATTCTTTGCCGCATGTTGAACATGTTGCTCGCTTTTGGGCGGTGTGTCCGCAATAATGGCAGCGCATCTGGTCGCGGGCGCGGTGATATGTCAGCGTGACCGCACAGTTTGGACACATTTCCGGCTCGCCGCAGGCAATGCACTCGAGGTAGGTCGAGAATCCCCGACGGTTTTGCAGCAGGACGATGCCTTCTTTACGCTCGAGACGTATTTTAATCGCCTCGCGCAATTCAGGGGTTACCGATGAGCGTGCTTTTGCGAAATCGCGGCGATTCTCAGCGGTACGCAAGTCGACGACACGCACCGAAGGGAGTGCCGCCTGTTTGGCCCGCTCACGAAGGTGTAGCAATTCGTATTTGCCCTGTCGTGCATTATAGTACGATTCGATCGCCGGTGTTGCGCTGCCAAGGACCGTGACGGCGTTCAATCGTGCAGCGCGCATCACGGCGATGTCGCGGGCGTGATAGCGCGGGGTCTTGTCGTATTGCTTGTAGGTCGCTTCGTGCTCTTCATCGACGATCATGAGTCGAAGGTTACGGATGGGCGCGAACACAGCGCTGCGAGCACCGATGGCAAGCTTGATTCGTCCCGACGCAAGGGAGCGCCAGGCTGCAAAGCGGTCGGTGGTTGACATCCGCGAGTGGAGCACGGCGATTTCATCGCTATCCCCAAGCGAGAGTCTTCTGCGAAAACGATCGATCAGCTGCGGCGTCAGCGCGATTTCTGGCACGAGGATCAACACACCGCCATCGACATCAAGCACCTGGCGAGCAAGCGCAATATAGACTTCGGTTTTGCCCGAACCCGTTACGCCATGCAATAGAAAGGTCCTCGCTTTGGCCTCCTCGAGTGCGATGCGGATTTGTCCGACAGCCTCCGATTGTTCGAGCGTCAGCCGAAGCTTCGAAATGTCGTCCGTGGACTCGGTGGACCTAGCGGACGAAGTAGATCCAAGAATCTCGCGCGATCCTGCTAAGACGATTCCCTTCTCGACGAGCGCATCGAATGTAGCCTTACTACTATTCACTCGCTTAAGGAGTCGTTTGACGGGCACAGGAGATTCACGACGTGTTTCATCGATCAATGCCATTAACAGGCTGGCTTGCTTCGGCGCTTGTCGTTCGATTGTCGTGAGCTGTAAGGACAACTCAGCGGAGCCGACTTCAATTGCAAGCGAGGCCACAGCCTCTTTGCGAACGGATGCGCGCGACGTGAGCGGACGTTCGATGCGAATGAGGCCATCACGTTCGAGTGCATTCAAGGAGGCATAAAGACTGTGTCTCTGCAATTGCTGCTGTAGTCGCTGAACAGAAATGCCATCTGCGTGGCCGGCAATTACCTCGAATATCTCCTTGCGGCGAGGCGCTCGGTCAAGTTGGAAAGCGTAATCTGCGTTGTAAATCGCCACCGCTCGGCTTCGCGATTCCGGCTTGAGTCCCTCGGGAAGAGCGGCGGCAAGCACTTCACCCCATGACGTCAGGTAATATGCTGCAACCCACTTGGTCCATGCGAGAAATTCTGAGTCGAACACCGGTTCGGAGTCCAGCACATCGATGATTGGACGAAGTCTCGACGAAATATCGGGTGCTTCCGTAGCGACTGCGACAATGACGCCGGTCTTCTCGCGCTTACCAAGTGGAGCGAGCGCGCGCGAGCCCGGATGAGCTAGTTCGGAGAGTTCAGGTGGAATTGCGTACCAGAGTCCATCCGAGCCACCCGAATAGAATTTGAACGGAAGCGAAAGCGCGACGCATGCATATCGCGCGGAAATACGTGGAATGGTGCTTGAAGGTTGAGGTATGAAAGACGAGGGATGAAGGGATTCAGTCATATCTAAGTGATCGGCTACTGACGAGGGCAATGCCGAATGAAGTGAAACCTTCTCTGGCCTTGCCCTCAGCCTTGTTCCTTCGGTGCGGCGGCGTCGCGCTTGGCGACATGTTCCACAATGAGTTGCTTCATCTTCTCTTCGACCTGTTGGTGTGCGGTGCCGCGCACGATCAGTTCGAGTTGTGGGCAAAATGCAGAGTAGCCGGTTTCGCCTTGGCGCCGGACCAGAATTTCGAATTCTTCGTTACCGATTCTCATGTCTAAAGTTTAATTGTGTTGGTGGTGTCGACCAATTCTTCGGATTCGGATGCCTGCTCAGCCGAAAGTTCGGCAGCGATTCTGATGCCTTCCAGCACGAGTGCCGGGTCCACATGCGTGAATGCCTGCGTGCGACCTTCAATGAGTTTGGACAATCCACCTGTTGCGATCACAATCGGGCGTTCCTCGGGGAACGCCGCCTGACGCAACCGCTCGATCATACCTTCGATTGCAGCGACGCCACCAAATAGCACGCCGGACTGCATACTTTCGACAGTCGTTTGGCCGATCACGTTATCCGGAAAGGAGAGTGCAATCGATGGCAGTTGCGAGGCGCGCTGAGCAAGTGCTTCGGCGCTAAGTTCGAGGCCCGGAGCAATTGCGCCGCCCAGGAACACGCCATCGCTTGTTATGCAGTCATAGGTCGTGGCGGTGCCAAGATCGATCACGATGCAGGGCCGGTGTTCGCGTTCGCCGAAGAGCCGAAAGGCTGCCAGTGCTCCCAGGAGCCGGTCCGTCCCAAGTTCTTCGGGATGCGGATATCGGATTTGGAGTGGCAAGTTCGAGCTCGAAATTACAAGTACGGTCGCGTCGGGATAAATCTCATGCAGAACGACAATCAACTCATCGGATGCCCACGGCACGACACTCGCGATGCCGATCGTAACGGGTTTCCCGAGCGGAGCGAGTGGAGCATCGAGCGTTTCGTGCGTCAGCGCACGATGCGTCAGCGTGCGTGTCGGAATATCGAACCGATGACGCAACGTACCCTGCTCGTCGAAGAAGCCAAGCGTCGTCGACGTATTCCCAATATCGACAGCAAGTAGTGACATCGTGCTTACGTAACGGAGAACGGAGAGAGGAGAGTTCTTTCTATGGCACGAAGAATTTCGTCGCGCACATTATTCACCGTTGTCGAGATCCGCGCTTGTTCAAGAGAGATGGCTGTTTCTGCGAGCGTGCCTTCAAAGCCCCACTGATGAACGTTCAGCCCGATCCCAATAAAGAGTGCGCGCAATGCATCGCCTTGCCAGACAGCCTCGGTCAGGATGCCGCATAGCTTCAGGCCATCGAGCAGGATGTCGTTCGGCTCTTTTATTGCCAGCCGTTCCGGTTCGATCGAAGTGCTGGCGAGTTCACGGACCGCCGCAATCGTGGCGTGCGCCGCCATCATTTGGAATGATTGTAAACTGTCTAGCGTCGCATGGCGAAGTACAGTGTCCGGCAAATGCTCAAGAAGAATTGTCATGAGCAATGATGCTCCCGACTGGTCGTGCCACTGACGGCCGGCAATGCGCCCGCGGCCACCAGTCTGGTGCCGGGCCTGGAACACATCGCCATGCTTCGCCTCGCCTGCAATCCATCGCTCTTTCGCAAGCGTGCTGGTGGAGAGGACTTCATCGAATTCTAAAATATTCCACATTTGTGAAATGTGAGAACAGGCTTCGGCGGTTACTCGTTACTTCGGACTCATTACTTGCGACGAAAGCTTGATCGTATATAAATTTGGCGGCGCGCTGGCGCGCTCAAAACGGGGACTTGAAGCGCTCGCGCAGATCGTGCGCGAGCGGTATGCCCGCGAAGTTGCCCGGGCTCGAAGAAGTAGCTCGAAGAAGAATGCCGAGCGGACGTCTGGTACGATCCGAGGTCTGGTCGTGGTCGTCAGTGCCATCGGCCATACGACGCGCCAACTCGCACATGCCGCTGAACTTGCCGAAGCAGGGAAGCTACCGGAAGCGGAAATTGCGCTCGACCGAACCATCGCGCAGCACGAACAACTGGCCGCCACACTGGGCCTCGATGGAGAAGACGATCTCTTCGAGGCGTTCGAAGAAATCGGCACAAGCGTTCGATCGCTTCTGGAGGGCATCGGAATCACACGCGAGCTTTCGCCACGTTCGCGCGATGCCGTAATTGCTCACGGAGAGCAGTTTGCAATGGCGCTCGTTCAGGCGTTGCTCATCGAGCGGGATATTCCGATGCATACCATCGATGCCCGCCGAGTCTTCATCACGAATGAATCCTTTGGACACGCCGTGCCGGACACGGTTGCCGTCGCAGATCGCGCCGAGAAGTTGATTGCTCCGCGCCTCCGGCGATCCGAAGTCGTATTGATGCAGGGATTTGTCGGGGCCACGCCAGATGGCGTAACGACAACGATGGGAAGCGAAAGTTCCGATCTCACGGCGACCTTGCTCGCGGCATCGCTCGGCGCCGAAGAAGTTGTAATCTGGAAAATGCTACCCGGCATTTACACTGCCGATCCTGAACTTGTACCACATGCGAGGCTCATTCGCTCGCTACGGTTCGATGAGGCGGAGGAAATTGGTCGCCGCGGCGCTCGCGTGCTGTTTCCATCGTTCGCGCATCCATTGATGCAATCCAAACCACCGACGGTCCTGAGGATTGCGACGCCATTCGGCAAGGGCGGTCATCAGGCGGCGCGACATACGATGCTCACGCGAGAGATCGCATCGCCCACTCGGACGCAACGCGCACTGGCCGTTGCGCTCGAAGAGAAACTTGTCATGATTCGGATTTCTCGTAAAGACCGAACTCCGAAGCCCGATCGCCGCAAACACGAACGAATGCAGGAAGCACTCGCCAGCGCGTTTGCCAGGTGGTCTACACCGGCGGAAACAATCGCGATCTTTTCACGCGATGATCGGCGCCGGATTGCGAGTGCAATCGATCGAGACGCATTCAGCGTGACAGAGCCCGCGTCGGTTGCGGCCATTGCTGTCGTAATCCGCAAAGGGAAGAGCGAACCCTTCGAGGGAAAATTCACGGCGCAAATTTCACGAAGCCTTCGTGCATGCCATCTTCATGCGATCATTCCAATCGAGCAAAGCCTCATCGCATTCGTGGATGATTCAGAAGGCCGGCCGGCGTTGCGAAAGCTGCATCACGAGCTGTTCGAAGTCTGAGCAGAGGTTATCGCTCGGACTCAACGTCGGCTCGCGACAAGAACTCGAGGGATACCTGCCAGATCGGGGACGATCCGCAAGACATACAGTCCGGCACTGCTCATAATGTCTGCAACACGCTCGCTCAGACCGAATCCAAGTTCCACGAGCAACCGGCCTGAAGGAGCGAGCAATGCTCCGGCCTGCTCGGCAAGTCGGCAATAGAAGGTAAGACCAGTACCCTCATCGGTCAGCGCTTCGCGAGGCTCGTGCTCGCGCAATTCCGGTTCGAGTGTCTCAAAATCCTCAAGGCTCACGTATGGAGGATTGCTCAGCAGCAGATGGATTGTTCCTTGCAGGGTGCCGAGCCATTCCGGCTGCATCATGTCGCTTTGGCGGAATTGCACGTTCGCAAGATCAAGTCGCGCTTGATTTTCTTCTGCAATCGCGATCGCTGTTGCGCTTACGTCCACACCATGCACTCTGGCGGCTGGTAGATGTTTTGCCATAGCCAGCGCGATCGCCCCAGAGCCAGTGCCGACATCGACAATCGTGATTCCTGCTGGCATGACAGCCGCTTCTTTGAGCGCCTCCTCGACCAGGATTTCCGTTTCGGGTCTCGGGATCAGTACGCCGGGTCGAACGATGATTGGTAGTCCAAAGAATTCCCACTCGCCGAGGATATACTGCAGCGGCTCGTGAAGCTCGCGCCGAACGATCAACTCGTTGAACGCATCGGCTTGCTCCTGCCGGACTTTTCCACGCCGTATGGCTCGCCACTCCGCGCGGCCTCGAACGCCACTGACGAACGCTGCCATATACTCGGCATTCGCTTGCGCATCGTCGATTCCGGCCGTCTTGAGTCTCATCGAGGCCTCAGCGACCAGTTCTTCCCAAGTCATTGTCGCGTCAGGCGATCGAAGAGACCTGCCAGCGTCCGCGTTGATTCGCGGCGTTCATAGCGGGAGATGACGTTCGGATCCATCGCAAATCCGGAGGCACCGCCAGCCCAATTGTCAAAGACTCGCTTAACGAGCCGCGCTTGCGAATCGATATCCGCTTGCGCGACAGCTTCGCCGGCTTGTGTCTCGCGCAGCAACTCACCAATGGCGCTGTGCGGCGGCGCAATTGCGATGATGGGCCGCATCGCGCCCAAATACTCATACACTTTGCCCGGCACGATGTGCGCGACGGTCGGGACTTCGTCAACGATGAGCAGCAGCGCATCGCTATCGAGCAACAGCTCCACCGCCTTCGCATGAGGCACGTATTCGATCTTCTCGACCATTGCGCGAATCATTGGCCGGTCCAGCATCTCGTGAATCTCCGAGCCGAACCGCCCGACGAAACGCAGATGCAATTTCTCCGGCTCGATCTCACGCCGCTCGATCAACTGCTCGATCGCTTTCAGAAAGCTTAGCGGATTCCGTGGACCATATAGCGAACCGGAATAGGTGATCGTACACTTCGCATTGTTCGGTCGCGCGGCGCGCTTCCGGATGTCCGGCTCCGGAAAATCCGCGCTATCGAAGCCGTTCGGGATGTGAATGAACTTCTCGCGTGGCAAATCCGGATATTTCGCCATCGCATCCTCCGCGATGCCTTGCCATGCAACTTCCACCAGATCCGCTTCGCCGAAGACCGAATGCTCCAGCGATCGATCGATCTTGCGCGGCAACAGCCAACGGTCCGGCGTGTTGTGGAATCCGGTCCACGGATCGCGAAACCCGGCAATCCATGGCGCTCTCGAGACTCGCCGCATCTTTCTCGCGATAAGCGCTGGAGTATAGGGCGGCGAGGATGAATAGATCATCTTCACCGGATACTCGCGCAGAATGCGCCGGCCTTCCTTCACCGCGCTCCAATACCACCCGATTCTTGCATCCGGGATGAACAGCGTGCCGCGGATAAACTCGGCGATGCGCTCCGTGCAAGAAAGCTTCGCGCCAGCCTCCTTAATCACATTCACATCCAGCGATTGCCCGGCTGGCTTGCTTGTGAAGCGGCGGTACAGCGCGTACGGCTCGAAGATCGGTGCGCGCCGGATGATGAGGTTCTCCGGCAGCTCCTTCACCAGCGATTCATCACGTGCTTGGTATTCCGGGTTCTCCGGAGCCAGCACGATCGGTGTCCAGCCGAACTCCGAAAGGTACTTGATAAACTTCGTGACCCGCTGCACCCCCGGCCCGCCGGCCGGTGGAAAATAGTAGGTGATGAACAAAACGTATTTCTTTTCGAGCATCGATGGATGATGGGTCATGCTAAGGATGTCCGGTCATGCGTGACACTACACGGTTTTGGCCGTTCGCGCTCCCGATGACAGGTAGATTTCAAGCATCGGTTCCTTCTGCATCAAATGTTAAGTCACTGGACTCTTCAGGCGGCGCTTCCGTCGGCTAAAGGAGAAGCAGGAACAAACGAATTCCGCGAGACCGAACGCCCAATGTTGGATTCATCTTTAGAGTTATTCAAAAAATCGGGAACGCGGTTCATGAAAAACAAACTCAAATGCTAAAATGAACCGAGGGAAGTATACTTTTCTTTTCAAGAAAATGGTGCCATTATTAAAAACAAACTCAAATACTAAAATGAATAGGTGGCATTGGGCAATGCGTGTTTCTCTTGGCAATTGACCAGGCCAGAATTCTTGTTATTGGCACGATTGTTTCATCGTGAACATTACTCTTTCGCTGCATGATCGTTGCGCTTCGGACAGGCAACCCAACCAAAACAACCCCGTGCTCGATGTTCGCGTGACCGGCCCCGAATTCTCGCTGGAGGAGAATCGGATGGCATTGCTACGAATCGCCGATGTGGCGGAGCAATTTGCCGCGCATAGCCGGGAAATCCTGCATCTGGTGCGTCAGCCGACCTCGCTCGGGCGCGATCATTTTGCGGTGCTTTGGTCGCGCGGCATCGGCTTGGTGGCGTTTTACGGCGAGTCGGGGTCAATTCGAGGCTCGCGTCGTGGCGCGTGGCTTTTGGAAAGTCCCGCGCATGTGCGCTCGAGCTTCGAAAATCCGTTCGAAACCCTGCAGAATGCGTCGAAAGAGCTCGAATCGCTCGCTGAGCGGCTGGGTCATGATGGTGCCTTGACGACCTCGCTTGTGGCGATTTTTAACGGCCCGGTCCGGGAAATCCGCGTAGAATCCGGTGAGAATGGCCAGCCATTCGCCTCGATGACTTTGGATTTTGCGCTTGCCCGGAACATCTCGCACCTCCCGAATTTGCTGCGAGCGATGGACCAAAAATCGCAGGCGCTGACGAATGGCGAGATGGAAATTCTGGCCGAAGCTTTCGAGCGCAACGCATTCGAGCATAGTGAGACGAATGCTCGCCACGATCGGGCAACGCAGGTGTCGGAGGTGGACCACATGTCGATCCGAGGTGCGATTTCCGGCTGGCAATCGCGGCGGTTGTGGGCGATTCCAAGTATTGTCCTGGCTGCGGCGATTGTGTACTATCTGGTGCGCTCCCTGGTGCATGCACCGTCCGTTCCGAAACCCGAGACTATACAGAAAGCGGCGCAAAGAAGCCAAGCGCCGGGTATGATCGTGATCGAACTTCCACGGGAAGTGCAGCTTTTCGTATCGCCGCGAATGTACCAAAGTCGTTTGGAACTTGACCGCGCGCTCGAGCATGGTGAAGGCGAGCGCTTCCTGCCTGCGACAGAGCAGATCGTGATCTTTGACAGCTTGACGCTGGCCAAGGGGGTCTATGGATATTTTAAGGTCGATAATGCGTGGCGAAAAGGCAAACTGTTGCAGACGTTCCAGCCTGCGGATACGATCCATATCGATAATTTCCTTGGACCCCTTCCATAATGGATGGATACCGAAATGGATGAATGATTAGAACAATTTCTCAACGCGTTCGTGAATAGAGTGAAGACAATGAATCACCAATTCCTACCACACACACTTTCATCATTCCTCATTCTGTTTTCAGTCGTGCTTGTTGCGTGCACGCTCGCGAGTTGCACCTATTATGTGCCTGCAAAGCTCTATGTGAACCGGGCCGGTGATTCACTGTTGGTCGCGCTCAATCCAGGGAGTTCCGCGCGATGGGATTCGCAGAAGGACAGCGTTGTACTCGAGTGCGGGAAATGCGATCCGGGTTACAATCGAATGGTAGAGCGATTCGATCAACATAACGATGCGGTGTACGAGGTGTCGCCGACTGAGGATCTTGTCCTCACGCTCTATTCCATGGGTAAAAAGGATTCCGTAATCGTGTTGCATGGCAGTGCGATCGCGCGAACCGACACGGCGCCAGCTCCGCTGAGTCGCTTCTATGCTCGACGAGCTCGACCAAGCACGACGACAACCGAAACAACCGCCGCACCACAAAAGAAAGTGGCGACGAAAAAGATTACGCAGCTTAAGGTGATTGCTCCAGAAGGAATTGCAATTTACAAGGATAAGACAAAGAAGGAAGTGCTGAAGATCTTGCCGCAAGGTACGATCTTGGGCCTTCTCTCGCGCGAAGGTGAAATCTATTCGGTGTCGGTCGATGGCGGAGAGGGATTTGTCGAAGCAGAAGCCGTACAGATCATTCAATAGATATCGTTCAATAGATGAGGAACGAAGATATCGGAGATCGAGAAATGGAGAGTGCAAAACGAGAGGCAAGAGATACTCGGCTTGGACCGGCGCGTTTGTCCTTCGTCGTTCTTTATCCACTATTCACTGTTTTTTTGATCGCATCCGGCTGTAGTTCGTCGGTTCCGAGAAATCCGGATACATACCACGTTGGTCAACATGGTTGGGAAGGAGATACGATTTACTTTCGAGTGTTTCGCACTTCCGAGCCGACGGCAATTCCATCGCTTCCAAAGATTATGCTGGAGTGCCAGTCATGCAATCTGGTGAAGAAACCCGAGCGGGTTATTTTCGATGAGTCCGGCATCGCGCATGTGTTCATCCCGGAAACGCGGGAGCTTATTAGCGCACGTCTGCACGTGAAAGGCCATGGCATTGACACGACGTTTATCCAGAAGCAGCGATCCCCAACAGAGGCGACAGAGCATTTTGCATTGCGTGATCCCTTGGTCGGTCGTGTGCTCGTCAATCAGCTTGCGCTGCTGTATCGTGACACCACGCAGGATTCGGTACTGACCGACGCGCAGGTTGGTGATGAACTAAACATCTACAGCGAACGAGGCAACTTCTTTGTCGTCCATCACCCGCGTTTCGCGGAGCCCTTATACCTGCTTAAAGAAGCTGCCATTCGATTGTATTGATTCTGACTAACCTCCGAGGAGGTATCGGTTGGGTATCCAATACTAACGGTGAATTTTCAGTAACAATCCGCGAAGGGCGGTGATGCGCCCTAACTTTTGGCTTTACACTACTGTTGGATTGCCTGAAAGACAGAAACAATTTTTCTCCGGCCGAAGTCTTTTTTCTAATTCCGGTCACTAATGTCATAGGGCGCATCACAAGCGATCCTTCGAAGAGTTCTCTTCAGTGAGTGCTCATCGGTCCGCATGGGTCCAGAGACAACGGTGGAAACGACACACGAAGATTTTTGGGAATTGGTCGATCGCGAACGCCACAGCCTCTGGCAGTTGGCGCGAGGGCTCGCGCGGTCGTATGATGAAGCGTGCGATCTCATGAGTGATACATGGGTCGCGGCCTATCGGAGTTTCCCGAACTTGCGCGATCCCTCCGCCTTTCATGCATTCGTAAGCACGATCGCAGTACGGTTGCATCGCCGCCGGAGATGGCGTGGGCGGCTCTTTGTGCCTCTTTCGGAAGCCGGTGAAGCACCTTACGAACTGACGAGTGAATCTGCTTACGATCTTGCAGTATTGATCGCTGCTCTAAACCGGCTTCCACTCCGTGAACGGGAGGCCCTTGTTCTTTTTGAGCTGTCCGGGTTATCTCTCAAAGAGATTCAGACAATTCAAGGGATCAGTCTTTCCGGTGTCAAATCGCGACTGGCGCGGGCGCGACGGAGCATCAAAACCATGCTGTCGGACACGCCAACAGAGCTATCGGAAGCGGTGCTGAGTACTGGGCTGCTTGATGCAACGCTTCGCTTTCAACAATCATGAGAGTATTCAAACGCATGCCGCAACGGAGCGAAGAGGGGTTCGATTACATCCAGCCGCTTCGTGCGCTGCATTCCCCGCTTGGCGTTGAGCGGATTCGCGAGTTTGTCCTCGATCGGGCAAGCACTGCTTCGTTCTGGTTCACGATTCGAGCAGCGTTCCGTGGCTTGTTTGCAGAGTGGGTGGCGCTTGGGACAATTGCCATATGTATGGTGAGTGCAGGGATCGCACCTTCGACGGGAAGTTATCCTGCATCCAACCCGACGGGTCGTGTTCCAACCGGCGTGGCTCATGCTTCGCGTGGAATCCCGATGGTACCTATGTCTTGCCCCGTTGGAGGTATCGCGCCCACTCGTAAACCGAGATTTGTCGCTGTGGCGAATCAACCAACCTTAATTGGTGAAGCTACGATTGCAGCGATGACTCTACCTGAAGAATCTGATTCGATCATCGCAGCTCCTCCGTCGGAGCCGGCTTGTACCAAGTCGCCCACATGCGCGGCGCTGAGTTCAAAAATAAATTATCGTGAAATGCCATCGACTTCGTTGTTCGCCCGATTCGATGGTGGATTCCTGTTCAAAGAATTTCATATGACAACCGAAGGCGCTGAACTCGGGATGATCGACGGTTGGAAGATGTTCGCGATTGAAGCCCGTTTAGGTACTGGTCATCGTGACAATCGGGATTCTGCACTCCATCATCTTGCAGATGGCTCCGTCCGGTTGTCGGAAACCGAATTGCAGTTTGGTATTCAGGCTGGGGCGACGACCCAATTGGGGAATTTTGTTTTAAGCGCCATGCTGGGACCCAGCTATTGGGTCACGACATCGATCATACTCGATCCAACAGCGCACACGCAAAGCACAATACAATCGCGGCGAGCTGGTCTTTCTGCCGAAGCGTCGATTGCATATTCACTCACTACGTCACTGCAAGCAGGCGTTGCCAGTCTGACGAGCTATCGCCGGCCGATCGACGATCGCTCTTCACCTTTCAATGCAGGCCTATCCGCATTTATTAGTTTCTCTCCGTAGACAGAAACAGCAGACGAGGACTCACCACACTCACTTTTTTCACGGAGTCCGCGCCAAGGGAACATACGATTATGACGAATACTGGATTCTCGAAGTTAGGTCTTCGATTATTGGACCGGATGACGGACCGCGCTCCGTTTTGGGTGCCGAGACTCTTTCAGCGGATGTTACTTGGCATTCTTGGCCGTCCCGTGGTCTATCAATGGTATTTGAGGCGATATCGGAAACAATGGCAGTCCGTTCGCTCGCCCTCGAAGATTCTACTCATTGTGGATATCAACATCGGCGATGCCGTTCTCGGGGCGCAATGCTTGCCGTTGCTGCAAGCCGAGTTTCCTGAGGCCGAGGTGCATCTGGCATGCAATCAATCTGGCGGTGAGCTTCTCGAGCGTATGCCAGGTATTTTCGTTCACAACATGTTCCGCGGCATGCGAGGGATGCCATCAAACGAGGACCTTGCGCGGCTTCGCGCGCTGCTGCACTGCGAGCGTTTTTCGGTTGTATTGAACATGTGCCCGTTCATCTCGAAGCGAACGCTCGCAACCCACACGCATCACCAAGTGCTGCAACTCTATGTGCCGTTCGCGGCATACGTCTTTCGAGCGTGGAAGACGAACGAAGAGCGCCACGTCTCGTTGCTCGCCCGCACATTTTTGCATGAGTTTCTCGAGAATCATGGTGCGGCTCGAATGGAGCACGATGAAGATCGGATCGGGGAATTTGAACAACATCTCAATACGAACGCGGTCTATCTTGGGATCGATGCCATCGAAGACGCCCGGCAATTTCTTAGGACTCATAACCTACGCGTCGGAAGCGGAATGATCTTTTACCATGTGGATGCAACCTCTCGGTTTGGGCTGGTCCCATTCAAGGTCCTGGTCCGCTTGCTTCGGCATGCGCTCGATAATGATGAGATCTCTTCGGTCCTGCTTGGACAGCCATTTACTTTCGCAAATCTCCACGAGCAACTAATTCGAGCCATCCCGCCCGAACTCAAAAAAAAGTTGGTAGTTATTCCGCACGTTCCGCTTGGGGTCTATACCGCGCTCATGGATGCGTGTGATATGTTCGTGGCCGGCGATACCGGTCCTTTACATATTGCGGCTTGTCGTAAGGTTTCGGCCGATGGCTATCCGGTGCTGCGGAATCAGACCGCGGTGCTGGCTATCTATGGTGCGACAGATTCCCGCATGTACGGCTACGATTCCACACTGCCATATCATGTACCCGCGAATCAGGATGTGCCGTCACGATCCGTTGCGGCGCCGACCCCCTGCCGGAATATTACCTGCATCAATAAGTACGGAAAATTCTGTCAGGAAGTCCGATGCTTCGATGAGCTTCCTGTGTCCTCGATCGAGGCGCACATTGACAGCCATTTCCACCGCGTTGCAATGAATCGGCCCTTCCAAATCACTATTCCGGCAGCGGACCGCTCTGCCATTTCAGAACGTGCCTTCGCTCATTAATACGATATTACTGTTTGGATGCGTCTACGTGTTAGGATTTCTTGCAGCGATTCCGGTCGGTGCCTCGCAATTCGAGACGGCTCGACGTGCCCTGGCCGGATACCTCGGTTCCGCGTTTGCCGTTGTTGCAGGTTCGGTATCGTCGGATCTCGTTTATGGATCGGCCGCGATGTTCGGGTTGGCATTGTTCATGCAGCGGCCCGAAGTCGAAGCTGTATTCTGGTTGGTCAATGCGATTCTCACGATGATCTTGGGAATAGCCGCCATCCGAGAAAGCCGGGAGGAGGAGGAGATGCCGCGATCGACGGCCACAGCCAAGCCGGGGGACACCCCAAGCCGATTGCGGAATCCAGCGATCGGCTACGTGACGGGATTCTCGCTGGCCTTCACCAACCCGATGATGATCGCGTGGTGGCTGTTGGCAGCTCGGTTCGTAAAGGATCTGGGGATTACGGGCGAGCTTACTCTCCAGACGCGGGTACTCTTCCTGGTTGCCGGAGGTCTCGGAATTGGCTCCTACTTGTCGCTGCTGGCAATCACCACCTACCGAGCAAAGAAGTCAATCACGAGGGAGCGTACGAAGAAGGTCACGATCGGCTTTGGAGTCGCGATGATCGTATTGGCAATATATTTTACCGTGAGAGCGATCATGGTGATCGAAGGATGAGAATCGGGGTGAATTGCGGGCTTATTCAATCCCCGCATGAATTTTGTCTAACGTTAATCATGTTGGCGTGACGCAACATAGAATTTGGTGTCTATAAGCAAATGAAATTAACTCGAAGAGGTTTTCTTGCCGGAGCAGGCAAACTAACGGGGGGCGTGGCGATGGGCCTGGCGGTTCTGCCTGTTATTGAGGCATGTCTTCCCACGTCTGCGCCGATTATCCCGATTGCGGCTTCAAATCCGGTTGGACCAGATGGCAAGGTTGCCGTTGACGTATCGGATATCACTCCGTCGCATCCCTACAAAGTGGCTTCCGGAATTACAGGGCCGGATGGGATGGGGGTCCTCATCACCTTGACCAACGGCACCACTTGGCATGCCTTCTCGCAACGATGCACGCACGCGAGCTGTCCGGTTGATTCTCAACTGGCCGGAACCGACATCCACTGCTCTTGCCATAATTCGTACTTCACCCTCGAAGGGTCCGTGGTTTCCGGCCCCGCGCCATCGCCGCTCGTCGCATACGATACGACATACGACGCGGCAGCGAAGGTGCTCCAAGTGAAGCTGGTCTAACCATTTTGAACCTCAAATGACCCACATCTTTCACCGAACGATCACCTCATTAAACCAGGTGGTGCACCAAATGCCGCGCATCAGATTCGGCATCATCTGCCAACTATCACTAACCGCATTAGTGCTTGTGCCATGTTCATCCGAAGCGATCCCGCGGTTTTCGCTGCTGACCGGCACGCGGTGCTCCGTCTGCCATTTCAATCCGCAGGGAAGCGGACTCCGTACCCAACTCGGATGGGAAATGATGAACGAAACCGGACTCGTAAAATGGCACGGGCCAGATACGTCCGGCATCCCGGCAACGAATACGATCTTTGGCGGCAAGTTCATTCCTGGTGCCGACATGAGATTTCAACTCGTGCGTGAGTCCAAGACCCATCAGGAATTGCTGATTCCCATGCAGCTTACCGGCTCGCTTGGATACATCGCAACTCCGGAACTCTCGGCATACACGAATATCAATTTCGCAAGCCTTTATGTCCGCAGTCTGACGAGTACGAAAGGGGTCTTCGGAACATCGGCGGGGTTATATCCTGGCGAGACCGATTACGACGCTGCCATTCAATACCAGCCGTCGATTTCGCTGCCCTCGATCCGGGTTGGTATGATCGAACCTTCGATCAGTATCCGGCAGGATGACCACACCGAGTTCGTGCATGAGGAAGCTGCGATTCAGGGGACCGTGCTTATCCCTCCGTATTACAATGAAATGGGAGCCGAGTTGACATACGAAGGCATTCGTTGGCTCACCGTCAACGCAGGGATTTTCAATTCGTACAATTTGGCGCAAGTCGATCCGACGATCGGCGTCGTCAAATCGAACTTTGATTTTTCGCGTCCCAGTATCTCCGGCCGCGTGATGCTCTGGCCGCAATTGCTCGATCAGGGCCTCAATGGTGAGGTCGGCGCATCGATCCTGGCCAACGGTTCCTTCAAGATGTACAATGTCTTTACAGGAGTCGGCCTTGCCGATAAAGCTACGATTTACGTGGAAGGCATGTATTCGAAAAACGCGGATGAACGGATTACAAGAAACTTCTCCGTACTCGGGAATCTGGAGTTAATGTCATGGCTCGATATCGAGTGGCGATATGACTATGGTCAGACGGAGCATTATCCCGGCGTCGATCTCGGATTCTCGCAGGCGTTCCTGTTCGGATTCGAGTTTTTCCCGGCTCCCTATATCGAACTCCGCCCGGAGTATCGCGTGACACAAAAGAATCCGCTCACGGGCACCGGCACGTTCACGGGACAATGGACCGGCCAGATCCACTTATTCTACTAATATTTCTCATGTCAAAGAACATTACGAATTACAAATTACGAATTGCGAATAGGAGGAATGATGATACCATTCGTCATTCGTCCTTCTTCATTCGTCATTTGTTGCTTGTCTTCCTCGTGATGGCGATGGGCGGTGGATGTATGTACACCATTTCGGGCAATCCTGACGTGAGCCTACTAACGGTCACGATGTCTCCGAGTCGTGCGACCGTGCCGATCAACGGCATACTCGATTTAACGGCGGACATCCGCGGCGTGTCGCACTCGGCCGCGATTACGTGGACCATCATCAAAAGTCCGGGCGGAGATTCTGTTGTCGGCACTGGATTATCCGCTCAATACCATGCCGCGAACTTCATTTCGCTCGCCGATACGATTATCGTGGTTCGAGCAAGTTCTGTCGAAGATCCGACCCGGTACGCCGAGTGCACCATCGTCATGACGACGTCACCGGATGCCCCGTTTACGATTTCGCCGATCGCCGTGACGATGCTGACGAACCGAATGCAGCAGTTCGAGATCGACACGATTCAGAGTGGGTCCATCCCGGCACTGACTTGGAGCATTGTCAGCGGACCCGGGACGATCACGAATTCGGGGCTCTACACCGCACCAGCATCCATTGAGCGCGATAGCTCGATCACCCTCATTCAGGCTGCATCCGCTACCGATACCTCGCTTGCGACGATCACGTTATTGAAAAGCACGGATTCGCTACGCTGTTTCTCGCGTGACATTCAGCCGATCATGCAGAGTTGCACCGGAAGTGGTTGCCATGATGGATCATCGCGCCCTCTTCTGGATTATCGACGGACTCTCAGTGATGTTAAGCCCGGCAATGCCCGAGCAAGTCGGTTATATCAACGGATCGTGGACTTCAATATGAATTCGAGAATGCCACCACCGCCGGCGCCGGCGCTGACACCAAATCAGGTTCTGATGATTGGACAATGGATCGATCAGGGGGCGATGGAGTGTCAATGAGATGATGTTCATAATGGCCTGTTCTTTCGTGATATTAGCCGCAGCATGGAGTTATTAGTACGTGAAGATTTAATGTCTAAACAAAGATTCACCCAGCCGTTGTAACTTCGAGGGTACTTCTGGCGTCTTTAGGAGGAGACAATATGACAACCAAACTTATGGGATACACAATGGTCAAAACACATTTCGTTCTCGCGTTTACGATCGCGATATTGCTGCTGGCTGGAAGCACGTTCGCACAAGGGCTTGCAGTTGCGAGCAATGGCTCCGAGACGGTTACGTTCAACGATAAAGTCGGCCATAACCAGTTTATCTGGATCAGCGACGCCCCGCTCGAGAGCATTAAGGGCTCCAGCGAAGGTGTGAGTGGAACGCTCACCCTCGATCCCCGGGATCTTTCCACATTGCGTGGTTCGGTCCAGACAAAATCTGCGACCATGAAGACCGGCAATGCGACCCGCGACAACCACCTGCAAAGTGCCGAATGGATTGACGCGCGGCGCTTCCCGGCGATTGGCTTTACTATTACGAGCATGAAAGACGTCAAGACCAGTGGCAATATTGCTACCGGTAATGCAATCGGGACATTCTCGCTGCATGGTGTGACCAAGACAGTGACAATTCCATTCAAGATGACCTACGTGCCAGAAAGCGACAAGACGCGGCAGCGGGCTCCAGGCGATCTCGTCATGATTACCGCAGACTTTACGATTTCGCTCAAAGACTTTAACATCGCCGGGACTGAAGGCAATATTGGCAGCAAGGTCGGCGAAACCATCAAGATTTCCGCGCAGCTTTTCGGCAATGCGGAGAAAAAAAGCACGACATAAGTGAAAAAGAATATCGCGTTCGTTCTGTTCATCGCCGCCGCTGGACTTCTGATTTGGTGGATGGCAAGTGGACATCAGATGTGGACCACGACTCAGCACATGATCGAAGTGAAAGATGAACTCTTCGGTACCGTGACGCAGACCTGGGAAAAGCAATTCACTCCTGGCCTCGAGTTGATCGGTCCGGCCATCGTGGTACTCGGAGGAGTTGGGTGGTTCTTGCTTCGGACGAAGAAGCAGCGAACGACGCATTGAAGGAATACCTGAATCGAAAGGACTCTGTCACCAGAGTCCTTTCGTCGTTTAGTCCATCGAGGTTCAGAATGTTTTGTCCCTGAATCGCATTTAGTAGCCTCATGAGTGAGCGATCGTTCACCGCCACGTGCTACCATGGACCGAAGAACATTCTTGAAAATGACTGCAACGTCTGCTGCGCTGAACGTTGCTTTCCGTGATATTTCACTGGCCGTCACCAACGGACGCTTGAAACAGATCCCAATTGCCGAAGATGAGCAGTACTGGTCGCTTATTCGCGATGAGTTTCCCATTTCGCGCGAAGTCCTCTATTTCAACAATGGCACGATGGGCCCCAGCCCGCTCGTGGTCACCGACCGAGTAACGAAACGCATCGAGCATGTCGATGCCACGGGTGACTACGGTGGGGATTACGAAGGAATTCGCAAAGCTATCGCCCGGGTCATCAATGCAAAGAGCGGTGATGATATTGCCTTCACGCATAACGTCAGCGAAGCAGTCTCCATTGTGTCAAGTGGTATTGACTTAAAGGCCGGCGATGAAGTTCTGCTGACGAATCAGGAACATGCCGGCAATGCGATTCCCTGGCTTGCACGGAAGAATCGCGACGGCATTGTCATCAAATTCATCCCACTCACGAACGAAAAGTGGGAGCCATACAGCGACGATGAATTCTTGCAGCGGATCAAAGACGCGATCACGCCGCGCACGCGCGCCATTTCAATGCCGCACCTGACCTGCACGACTGGCCATTTGCTGCCGATCAAGCGCATTTCGCAACTTGCTCGCGAGCATGGCATCTGGATGATCGCCGATGGCGCTCATCCGCCGGGAATGCTTCAGACGGACGTGCAGGACTTAGGAGTCCATGCGTATGCCTCATGCGGTCACAAATGGCTCTGCGGACCCAAAGGAATCGGATTCCTATACATCGCCTCCGACTTCCGGGAGCATGTGATTCCGACATGGAGTGGCGGAGAAGCGGATAAGTATTGGGGTTATGATGCCCGTTTGGAGTTCCTGCCAACCGCTTCGCGCTACGATTTCGCAACGCAAAACTTTGCGCTCTTCGATGGATTGCACTGTGCGATCGAGTTTCAGGAGAAGATTGGATTTGATAAGATCGAGCAACGTGTGATCCATCTGACGACCATGCTTCGCAATGGCTTGAAGGATTTGGCGCCGGGACATTTCCATTTCTTAACCCCGCCGAGTTCGATGACCGGTATTACGACGATCAAGCTGGAGAACATGGACTATAAGGATTTCTACGAAAAGATGTGGGCGAAGCGCAAAGTCCGCACCCGTATCGTGCCGGAGGGAGGCCTGGAAGCCAGCCGGTTCAGCGTCCACATTTACACATCGGAAGCCGATGTTGCCGCGTTTTTGGATACGGCAAAGTCCACGCTTTCATAATATGTGTGAAGGATGAACGCAGGGGGAAACTTGCTTGCTCCCAATGGCTGTTACGGCACCGCTTCGTTTTTGACCTTCATCGGTCATCCCTTAGCCTTCATCCATATTTGAAGCGGTCAGGTAGCTCAGTCGGTAGAGCAAAGGACTGAAAATCCTTGTGTCGGCGGTTCGATTCCGCCCCTGACCACAATCGCGTATCGCGGTTCCGCGTAAGCGAAGCGCCGCGTCGTCTCTGTCTCCCCCATGGCTGCCTCACAGCATTCCAACGAACTCCGCCTTTTCGTCTCATCGACGTTTCGGGATCTCCAGCCCGAGCGCGAGCAATTGGTCAAGAAAGTCTTTCCCCGCATCCGAAAGGAATGCCGTGCCCGGGGTGTGGAATTCATTGAGATCGATCTCCGATGGGGTATCACCGAGGAAGAATCCCGGACTGGCAAAACAATCCGGATTTGCTTAGAAGAGATCGACCGGTGCCGCCCGTACTTCATTGGGATTATCGGCTCGCGCTATGGATGGGTACCGGGCATCACGGAAATAGAAAAGGACCCGGAGATGCTCGAGCATTATCCGTGGCTCCGCGAGTTTGCCGAGCAAGAAAAGAGCATCATCGAGATGGAGTTCGCACACGGGGCGGTGTTGCGCAAAAATGATAGCGCCTTCTTTTACGAACAACAACAGAACCCCCTCCTTTTCAAAGAGCGTAAGCAAGCTTCAGAACTTGATGCACTCAAGCACACCATCCAATCCTCGGGCGCTTCGTATCGCCAATTTGCATCGCCTGAAGAACTCGGCGAGCAAGTCCTCAATGATCTCCTCGCGCTACTCGACCGCGACTTCCCTGTTCGCCAAAACCTGACGCCGCTCGAACACGAACGCATCGAACACGAAGCGTATGCGAGAAACCGGAGGCAGTCTTACGTTGCAAATCCAGAGTATTACGATGCCTTCGTAAAGCATCTCGCCTCCGATGGCCCACCTCTGATTTTTTGGGGCAAATCGGGTTTGGGAAAGAGCGCGCTTATGGCCTATCTCGCGCATGAGTATCAGTCGCAGAATCCAAACGCGTTCGTCATTCAGCATTTTATCGGTGCCGCCGAAGGAAGCGATCCCGAAGACGTGATGCGCCAGGTGATGGGCGAGATCAAAGAGCGCTACAATCTTTCAGAAGAGATTCCGAGCGGTGATAACACGCTCCGAGAGGAATTCCCGGTATGGCTTGCGAAGGTGGGTCAGAATCCCCGCCTTGAAAAGGCGGGGGAGCCTGAAAAGCTCATCATTCTCATCGACGCACTTAACCAACTCACCGGCATCGCTCCGGAGATGCACTGGCTACCGGATTTCATCCCGGCGAATGTTCGGCTTGTGCTATCGACGACGGAAGGGGTGCCGCTCGATCAGCTTCGCAAGCGCCAGTGGCAAGAGCTCGAACTGCAGCCGCTGACCGAATCAGATCGCAAGCGGATTGCAGAGGAATTTCTCGATCGCTACAGCAAAACGCTTGACGCCG
Source organism: Bacteroidota bacterium (assembly GCA_030706745.1). Taxonomy (NCBI): domain Bacteria; kingdom Pseudomonadati; phylum Bacteroidota; species Bacteroidota bacterium. The sequence goes on along the minus strand of JAUZNX010000009.1, from coordinate 96,733 downwards.
CTGATCTCCATCTGCTGGCGGCAGACCCGAAATCATCGAGCCCGCTCTTTTTGCGGACTGTGCTCGACGAACTCCGGATCTTCGGCGGACACTCGGCGCTGCACGATCATCTCGAAGATTATCTCGCGAGCAAGGATGAGCGCGAGCTGTTCCAGAAGGTCCTTGCTCGGATGGAACACGATCATGGGGCTGAGACTGTGGGGAGCATCCTGACAGCGATATGGGCTTCACGGCATGGGCTGTCGGAGTCCGAGTTGATGGAGATCACCGGGATGTCCCGCATGGCGCTCTCACAGCTTATGATTGCGATGGAATACCACCTCATGCAGCGGGAGGGGTATCACACGTTCTTCCATAATTATCTGCGCGAGGCGATCGAGCTTCGATATCTGCCGAATGACGCGGCGCGCAAGGCCGCACACACCAAACTTGCCGGATACTTTTCGAAACGCGAATACAGTCCGCGCCGACGGGATGAAGAGCCGTGGCAATGGCGAGAAGCCGGAGATTTGGACGCACTCTTTCGCTGCTTCGCCGATCCCGATCTGTTCACGCTGTTCGAGAGCGAGGATCAGCGGTATCACTTTATTGCATACCTGCAAAGCTTCGAGCGGGATCGAATTTTCATGCTAGCTGCCAAGCTCCATTCGGCGATGCAAAGCGATGACACCTTCGAACGCCGTATCTCGCTTGCGCGCGTCGCCCGCATCGGGGGGTTCTACGATGCCGCTTCTGAAATTCTTGCGGCGGTTACTACACTCGCAGACCAGGCATTGCTCGACTATAAGACTTCGCTCGATTTGAAACGCGAGCTGGCGCAACTGTTTTGCGAGAAGCATGAGTACCGGCAGGCGCTTCCTTTGTCTGAGGAAGTCGTCTCAATAATTGAAGCGAAAGATGGCCTATGTGCAGAACTGTTCGATGCCATGATTGATCTTTCGACGGTGATGAATGGGATAGCCGACTATGAGGGGGCAGAACGGGTTATTCGAGGCGCGCTTACATTTGGCATCGTGGCCCCGAAAGCAAGACGCCTGGATGCGATGCAAAATCTGGCTGTCTTCATTCTCGCACAGGACCGTCGCGAGGAGGCGATCGCTCTGCACGAGTTGACGTTGAGCGATTCCATTAAATCGCAAGGGAAATTGCACCCGGCATCTCTTGCTTATTCGATGAATCTCAGTGCGGCATTGATCTTTGACAAAAGGTATGCGGATGCGCTAATCATCTTGAAAGACATTCTGCCCTCGATTAGAAATTCTCTTGGCGAAAAGCATAATTGGTATTTCGGATGTCTTGAATCTCTTAGCAAAATATTTCTCGAAACCGGCGACTATGACCAAGCCGAACGCACAATTATGGAGCTTGTCACCAAATCGAGTCAGGCTCAAGGGCTTGAAAGTGAAAGGACAATCCTATATCAACTTGGCCTCGGTCGTGTGTATTTTGCGAAAGGGGATCTCCCAAGGGCATTCGCAGCTTACCAGACGTACCTCCCTGCCCTCATTCTGCTGCTTGGGAGTGAGCATCCGATTGTGATCCGCAGCATTAAGACGCAAAGGGATATTGCCGCCGCCATAGAGCAGTTGGAGTAACGGTTGCCGCCCGATTCATGGTTCACACGGATCCAGCTCAGGGTGGAGCGAAGCAGAACGATGGGTAAGCGGTCGAAGGTCGTTTAATTTTGGGCTCGCACGCCTTGCGTGTCCGTAGAAGCTCGAACGCTATCGAGACTCACGAGGGAGGTGGGCTACCACCCCGAACGAAGCCTCATCGTTTGCATTGTGATGATTCATGAGTGAATCGTGCCCGCAGCTCTCGCCCCGTGCGTTTTAAGTAGAGAGGTCCCGCGCTTTCGCGCGGGACCTCGTTGAAACATCACAGTCGAGCTGCTCAAAGTGCGCTCCACTACTTCTTCTTGGGTGGTATCACCGGGGTCACGATTGTACTCGTGATAGCAATGACTACCGATGCAGTCTGCGCTCCACTTGTCGAGCTGAAGTTGAGCGTCATTGGGCCGGCCTGTCCCGGACTCACGTTTCCCCATCGCCCGGAGACGCTGTTCGGACTCCAGATGCTGTCGAAGGGGACCCAATGCGTCTGTGGGGTACAAGGGGTTGCTTTGTACATCGGCACAATGAGAGCCCGCGATCCGGCCGGAAAACTGGGATTTGACCCGGCATAGAATCCCGTAGTAGTATCCGGAAGCACAACGCCGGTCGGGAACGGCCCGCCGACTGGATCCGCCGATGCGTAAAGGATCGCAAAAGAATCAATCCCGGTCGTGGTCCCCTTCATGACCGAGAGGATCGGAGCAGGGCTGGTGAGCGAATCGAACTCGAACCATGTGGTATGTCCATTTGGAGATGCCGTATCGGTTGGCAGCCCATTGATCGGTGTGTGGAGAAAGATGAATTCAGCGGCGGGGTTACGTCCCCAGTTGGGTACGAATGACGAATCCGGTGGCAATCCAGGCTGGCTGCCTCCGCTGACGGTATCGCCCATCCCGTTTTTGGAATTTTTAGTGCACCCGGCAATCGCGAGAATTCCCGCGAGAACGCCGATCGCAACCGGCACGAAAAGAGTACGTTTCATAGCTGTATGAGTTTGTTGGATAAATAGCACCGCAAGGCGGAGACGACAAATCCCGCCATGTGACAAGCCACATCTCAGGGACAAATATACGACATTTTCCTGGTGACGCGAAGGAATTCCAGAATCCCGGCGTATCTTTGCAGCAATGCTCAGATCGCTCACTCTTATTATCATTGGCGCGTTTTTCATCTCTTCCTGTGGTCACAAGCAGAGCGCCGTCATGCACTCCGCACTCGGTGGCAAGAAATACGGCGGCCGCTACACGCTGAACGAGATTCGCGGCAATCCGTCCTCGCTGGATCCCGTCCGGATGAACAGCAAGGTCGAGGATGACATTGGTACCAACATTTATGATAAGCTCGTCGAGAATAATTCGAAGCTCGAACTCGTGCCGGAGCTTGCGAAGTCGTGGGATATTTCACCCGACGGCAAGACCTACACGTTCCACCTGCGGACGGATGTTCTCTTCCATGACGATTCCTGTTTTCCCGGCGGTCACGGACGAAAGCTGAATGCAAAGGATGTGAAATATTCCTTCGAGCGTGTCTGCAATCCTTCGACGCTAACAAGTGGGTTCTGGATTTTCCAGGATATCGTCGATGGAGCGAATGAGTATTTCGAATCGGCTGGGAAGACCACCCCCCAGCCCTCTCATACTGGCGTAGGAGGGGGAGTGTCCGGATTCAAAGTCATCGATGATTCCACATTCGTCGTTCAGCTTACGAAGCCATTCGCGCCATTCCTTGAGCATCTCACGACCAGCTTCGGCTACATTGTGCCGCGTGAGGCCATCGAGCGCTACGGCAAGGACTTCTTCCAGCATCCGGTCGGGACTGGTGCGTTTAAATTCAGCTATTGGAAGCCCGATCAGGAAATTCTGCTCACTCGCAACCCCAATTACTGGGAGCACGACTCCGCTGGCAATCAATTGCCGTTGCTGAATGAGGTCAAGTACACGCTCATCAAGGATGACAAGACGCTGCTGCAATCATTCCTGCAAGGTTCGGAGGATGAAGACTTCACAATCCCGACAGAGAGCTTCCAGCAGATTGTGACTCCCGAAAAAGAACTGACCGCGCAGTATGCAAGCAAGTACGCGCTGCAGCATGTCTCCGCGATGAACTCCTACTTCATGGAGTTCCTCTGCTCAAAGCCGCCATTCGATAACATGGCCTTGCGTCGCGCGATGTCGTTTGCGGTCGATCGCGAGAGTATCGTGAAGTTCGTGCTGAAGAGTGCGCCGCACTCGGTTGCAGAGCACGGGATCATCCCACCCGCATTCTCTCGCTATCCCATTGATGACGTGCACGGGATCGCTTACAATCCGGATAGCGCGCGCTTTTGGCTTGAACGCGCGGGCTTTCCGAATGGCCATGGAGCACCGCCAATCACGCTCGCCGTATACAACGAACCGCGCCCTATGCAGATCGCGGAGGCCGTGCAAGAGATGTGGAAGAAGATCGGACTCGACGTTCAGCTCCAGATCATGCAGTCCGCGCAACTGCTTGATGGCTCCGAAGATGGCAAGCTCGGCCTTTGGCTAACGCGCTGGTATGCCGATTATCCCGAGCCGGAGAATTTCCTGAATTTGCTCAACGGCCGGCTCATTCCAAAGCAGGAGGGTCTCAAGAGCTATCCGAACAGTGCCCGCTGGAACAGCGAGCGATTCAACGACCTGTTCTATCAGGCGATCGCCACAACAGACGAGGCGCAGCGCATGAAGCTCTATGCTGCGGCCGAGGACATCGCGGCCTACGAGGCGCCCTCGATACCGTTGTTTTACGAGGAGCACTATCGCCTGCTCCAACCGTACGTCCGTGATAATCCGCTCGACCCGATGAATCGGATCGACATGAAATATGTGTGGCTGGATAAGTAAGGTTGTGTGATCCTCGTCATTGCGAGGAGGGCGAAGCCCGACGAAGCAATCCCCACCACGAAGTCCTGCCAAGCGTGGATGCTGGCGCTCATCCTGGAAGGGATTGCTTCGTCGCTCCTTCGTCGCTCCTCGCAATGACGGGTCGTGGAGGACATAATTAGACCTTCCATGCTTGGGATGGATAAGTGCGAACCGGATGTTTGCCACCGCAATGAAACTTCAAAACGATCTACTTCTGAGAGCCGCGCGGCGTGAGCCGGTGGAACGCGCACCGGTATGGTTCATGCGGCAGGCTGGCCGTTATTTGCCCGAATATCGCGCCGTCCGCGCCAAGCATACATTTCTCGAAATGGTCCATACGCCCGAGTTGTCGGCGGAAGTGACGATTCAACCTGTCGATCTCGTAGGCGTCGATGCTGCGATCATTTTTTCCGACATTTTGGTCGTTCCGCAGGCAATGGGGATGGAGTTGGTCGTCGAAGAGGGCAAGGGCGGGCCACGATTTCCGGATCCGATCAGGCTTTACACCCAGATCAAACAGCTTCGCGATAAGAATACCACACAGGCGCTCTCGTATGTTATGGACGCCATCCGGCTCACAAAAGAGAAGCTTGCCGGCCGCGTGCCGCTCATTGGCTTCACCGGCGCGCCGTGGACGCTCTTTGCTTACATGGTCGAAGGCTCAGGCTCTAAGGATTTCCACGAAGCGAAGAAGATGCTCTTCACGCGTGGTGAGGATTCCCACCTAATGCTGCGCAAGCTCACCGATGTCATCGCGCAATATCTGATCGCGCAAGTTGAGGCGGGTGCGGATGTCCTGCAGATTTTCGACACATGGGCAGGAGCGCTCACGCCGGACGATTTCAAAGAGTTTTCGCTCGAGTATATCGCCGAGATCATTCGGCTTGTGCGCACGCATACCGTGGATGTTCCGATCATCGTCTTCTGCAAGGGCGCGAATCAATCGCTTTCGGAGATCGCATCGACTGGCTGCGATGTCATCTCGCTCGACTGGACGATTGATATTGCCGAGGTCAAAGAAGTCCTCGGAGGTGGAGTCACCTTGCAGGGCAATCTCGATCCGGCTGTGCTATACACGACGCCGGAAGTGATCGAGGACCGCGTCCGCCTGATCGCCGAACGGATGGGCGAGCCGACTGGGCATATCTTCAATCTGGGCCACGGCATTACGCCGGATGTCGATCCGGACAATGCTCGCGCGTTTGTCGAGGCAGCCAAGAACGCGTACAAACCGAAGGCTTGATGGCAGAGCTTCAAGCATCGTTGCGCGCTCGGGCTGAAGAACTCTTTCGCACGTTACAGCGAGAGATCACGCTCGCACTCGAAGTGCTCGATGGTAGCGGCACGAAATTCTTTCGCGAAACGTGGGAGCGGCCCGGCGGCGGTGGTGGCATCACGCAAGTTTTCAAGGATGGCGACGTATTCGAAAAAGCCGGTGTGAATTTCTCCGCGGTCCATGGTGAGGCGCCGGACTCGATGAAGCCCGGTGCAAGTGCAATGCAGTTCTTTGCGACTGGCGTCTCGCTCGTGTTGCATCCACGCTCACCCAAGATACCGACGGTGCACGCCAACTTTCGGTATTTCGAACAGTCCGATGGCGCTTCATGGTTTGGTGGCGGCTCGGACCTGACTCCATATTACCTCGATGTGGAGGATGCAGTCCATTTTCATCACACGCTAAAGACTGCATGCGACAAGCACGATCTCACCTACTATCCGCGCTTCAAGGCTTGGTGCGATGAATATTTCTGGATCAAACACCGCAATGAATCGCGCGGAATTGGCGGTATCTTTTTCGATCACCTGAGTGCGCCGAATCCGCGCGAGCGCGAGCAATTGTTCTCATTTGTCGAAGATGCCGGACGAGCGTTCTTGCCGGCATACGTGCCAATTGTCGAGCGGCACAAGGATGAAGTCTATGCAGAGGCGGAGAAACACTGGCAATTGCTGCGCCGTGGGCGGTATGTCGAGTTCAATCTAGTATACGATCGTGGCACGCGATTTGGCCTCGAAACAAACGGTCGCACGGAGAGTATTCTCATGAGCCTGCCGGCTGTCGCCCGGTGGGAGTATGATGTGCACCCTACTCCTGGCACACCGGAAGCTGCATTGGAAGAAGTCCTTCGGCATCCAAGAGAGTGGGCAAAACTCTAACTTGTCGATCGCATGAAATCACTCGGTCTACTCGTCGTACTAACCGTTTTGAGCATCTGCGCATCCGCGCAAACGAACAACAGCCAGCCACCAACACACCGCGATTCCGTGCGAGAGCGATTTCTGGATCACGGAGCTTGGCTGCATCCACTGTTTTCGAGAGAACGAGCAATGTATATCGATAGCGCCATTGCGCTCTCGCACGACGATGCCTATCTCTGGCAGCAGCGCGCGATGCCCTACTTCAAGCAAATGAAGTACGAGGTCGGAATGCCGTACCTCGATAGTGCGGTCAAGTACGATTCCATGATGTGGCTCGACTATCGGGCCTTCATCAAGTGTATCTTTTCGAAGCAATATCGCGAGGCAATCCAGGACTTTCGGGCCGCACAACGGCAGCGTCCCACTGCGGGAGTGATGGACCATGAGTACAACTTCTATCTCGGGCTATCCTATCTACAGCTCTGCCAGTACGATAGTGCAGAATCGCTCTTCTCAACCTGCATCAGGCATGATGGTGAAGCCGGTAAGGACTGGGTCCATTACATGCACATGTTCTATATCGGCATAGCACAGTATGAAGAGCAGCGCTATGGCGCCGCTGTATTATCCTTCGACCGCGCGATCGAGTCATATCCACATTTTGCAGACGCGAAGTACTACAAAGTCCGCTGCATGATGGCCCTCGATCCAACGAACCCTCCGCTTGCATTGATGATAGAGGGACGAGACGATATCAAGAACGGACTCACGATCAACGAAGACAATGCCGTTTACGAGAAGTACCCCTATCAGATTGGGGCCAATGCGTTCGATGACATGATCGTGCAAGCCCAAAAACATTTGGGCAGGCAACAAAGTCAGTAAACATGACTGAATCACGCAGCAAGATCGCTATCGTTCTCCTTCAATTCGGCGGACCCGATTCGCTCGAAGCTGTCGAGCCGTTTCTCCTAAATCTTTTTAGCGACCCGGATATTTTCGAGCTGCCCTTCGGCGCGAAATTCCAGACGTTTGTCGCGCAACAAATCTCCAAGCGACGTGCTCCATCAGTTCGGGAGAAGTACGCGGAGATTGGAGGAAAGTCACCGATCGTTGAGCGGACGGAGGAGCAGGTCCGCGCGTTGCAGCAATACTTCGATGCGAAGCACGCAAGTCTCGGTGTCACGGTGCGTCTTGCCGGTCGGTATTGGAAGCCATTCACGGCCGATACAATGTCCGCACTTGTGCATGATGGGGTTCAGGAGGTGATTCTTCTTCCGCTCTATGCCCAATACGCTGTGGCAAACGCTGGTTCGAGCTTCAACGAGTGGGACCGCGAGTTGGCGCGACAACATGCTGCGTTCCGTGAGCGCCGCGTTCGCGAATATTATAAGAATGAGAAGTATCTCGAAGCGATCAACACTCGGATCGAGGAGGGGCTTGCGCAATTTCCGAATCCGAAAGATGTACTGCTGCTCTTTTCCGCGCACGGCACACCCCTCGACATGGTGAAGCGTGGCGATCCCTATTCGGCTCAAATCCGTGAGACGATGGAGTTGGTCATGGATATGCGTGGGCACGACCACGAGTACTTGCTCTCGTTTCAGAGCAAGGTGGGCCCGAAACGATGGCTCAAACCTTCGACGCATGACATGCTTATCAAGTTGGGCGCTCGAGGTGTCACGGACATGCTTGTTATACCGATTGCGTTCGTGAGCGATCACATCGAGACCCTGCACGAACTTGACATCGAAGAGCGCAAGACCGCCGAAGCATCTGGCATCACGAACTACCGCGTGATGAAAGGGTTGAACGCACATCCGCTCTTCATCGAATGCCTGGCGGATGTGGCCCTGAAAGAAATCGAAGCACTGAGACACGAATGATGGACCTACGCCTCTTCCTGGAAGACATCGCGCGTGGCGCGGGCGAGATCACTCTAAAGTATTTCCGCCAGCCCGATCTTGAGATCATCACGAAAGGCGACGCCAGCCCCGTGACGCGCGCCGATCGTGAATCGGAAGAATATCTGCGTGCGCGGATTCGCGAGCATTTTCCAAACGATGTCATTCTTGGCGAGGAATTTGGCGAACAGGGCTCGAACTCGGCACGCCGGTGGATCCTCGATCCGCTCGATGGCACGAAGAGCTTCGTGCATGGCGTGCCGATCTATGGTGTGTTGATCGCGCTGGAGCAATCGGGTGAAGTCACGCATGGCATCGTGCATCTTCCCGCGCTTGGTGAAACCGTCTCGGCTGGCGTTGGCGAAGGCTGCTACTGGAATGGGAATCTGGCCCATGCGTCGCATCAGTCCCATTTGTCCCATTCTCTTCTTTGCACGACAAGCCCCAGACGCCTCGAAGAACTGATCGGACGCGCCAAGTATGACGCGATCACCCGCACATTCGGTATCTACCGCGGATGGGGCGATTGCTACGGGCACATTCTCGTTGCGACTGGCCGCGCCGAAGCGATGCTCGATGCACGCATGGCGATTTGGGACAGCGCGCCGCTCGGCGTGATCGTTTCGGAAGCCGGTGGCGAGTATTTCGATTTTAGTGGGGCGCGACGCATCGATGGCGGACATCTCGCAAGCTGCGCACCCGGCGTGGCAGATGAAGTGCGGCTGATGCTAAGCTAATTCGGTCACTGCCGAAAATCCATGGTCGTGTCGCCCATTGTTACAAAGGCGACTCGCCAGGGTTTGCCACGTTGGCGGACCATCCAAAAGAACGGTTCACTGCTGGGATTTTCGAAGATGAGGCCGTTACTCACCCTGACTGTGCCCGTTTCCTCGATTTCAGCGGTATCGATCAGAGCTCCGTTGAGCGCTGTCCGCAAGTCACGGTCGGCATCCAATCTCCATTCGTCGGAATTAGTGCGGTTTCCAAGGCTATCGCAGAACGTCCCGAACCATTGCCGCAAATGGCCTCCGATGGAGTCGTTTGCAAACGCCGCTTGCAACTTCGCTGTCGCGATCATCGAATCTCGTGCCGCGATGTCGTTACGCACGACAGATCCAGCGAAATTGCGCGCGGCGCGAATCTCTCCCGCTCGGCGATTATCGCAACTTGAGACCGAAACGGTTAGCAGGATCAGTGTGAGGAGGAATGAATAAGTGTTGCCGAGTTTGTTAAACATAGCTTACGAATTCGTGGGAGGAATGGAATAAATCAGATGAGTAAGGACGTCGCGACACAAATGATTCCTCTATAGCGTGTGCCGCCCACACGCTATAGATTTAAGAGGTCGAAGAGATTGGAATTGATCGAAGAAATGTTGACTCATCTTGCTCATCCCCATAATCTCCGCAAATCCTTGTTCCGACAATGCCTGACTATATCATCGTTGGCGCCGGCATCACCGGACTTACGTGTGCTTATCGGTTGAAGCAGCGCGGCGCGAGCGTTCTCGTTCTCGAAGAAGCAAATCTCGCCGGCGGCAAGATTCTCACCGAGCGGGTCAATGGATATTTGCTTGAGTCCGGCCCGAATTCTCTGCGCATCGAAAACCGGGAGACGGTGGATCTCATCGAATCAGTTGGATTGACAGCGAGAGCGGTGGAAGCCAGTCCGAATGCCAAGAAGCGGTTCATTCTTCGCAATGGCCGGTGGGTGCAGGCGCCGGTGGGTCCGATTCAGGCAGTCACGACGCCATTATTCTCATTCGGTGGAAAGCTTCGCGTGTTGGGAGAGATATTTACATCGCCATGCACCGCAAGAGACGAAACCATCGAGAGCTATTTTCTGCGACACTTTGGGCGAGAACTGTATGAGCAAGCAGCCGATCCATTTGTGACTGGCATTTATGCTGGTGATCCAACAAAGCTCAGCGTACGGCATTCGTTCAAGGTCTTCTGGCAGCTCGACCAGCAATATGGCTCGATGATTCGAGGCATGCTCATGCGCAAGAAAGACCCGAACCGGGTGAAACCGCGCATTATCTCATTTCCGAATGGCCTCGGCGAGCTGATCGAGCGGATTCGCGAAGAGCTTGCGGGTGACATACAATTCCATAAAGAGGCGCTGACTCTCACTCATGGTGCGACTGGCTACACGCTCCGCTCCGCGAGCGAGAGCTTTACGGCGCCGAATATCATTCTCGCACTGCCGGCGCATAGCACCGCACCGCTCATCGAATCCATCGCGATCTCGCTGGCAGCCGAACTGGCGGCAGTTGACTATCCTCCAATAGCCGTCGCATATCTTGGCTTTCGCGAAGATCAATTCCTGACGAAGATCGAAGGATTTGGCGGACTGATTCCGAGCAAGGAAGGCCGCAGTATTTTAGGCGCGATCTATTCTTCCTCGAACTTTGCGGGCCGCGCGCCCGATGGACACGTTTTGCTAACCGTGTTGGCGGGCGGCGCTCGCAACCGAGCAGTCATGGGATGGAGTCATGATCAGATCCTTCAAAATGCCGAGCGAGAAGTGCGAGCGCTCTTCCAGTCGAATGGCGCACCCGTGTTCCGACATGCCAGGCTCTGGAAGCGCGCGATCCCGCAGTACAACGTTGGATACGATTCGGTATTGAATGCCATTTCCGCTGCCGAGAGCGCAAATCCTGGACTGCATTTCGTTGGTAATTATCGTGGTGGCATTGCCATGGGCGCTTGCATCAAGAGTGCAACGGAACTCGCCGCCAGCCTTGTTTGAGGCCCGAATTCGCTTATTAATATGCATACGCACGAACATTCAGAGGAAGACTTACTTGTAACCGCGCGCTCGCGGACACGGCGGACGCGCATGACGGAAATGCACCGCCGCGTGGTCCGGGAGACCTCGCTCGAGCCGCGCAATCTTATTTTGCCGCTCTTCGCCATTGAAGGCGACGCGAATTTTCGCAAGCCGATCAAATCCATGCCGGGTGTCGATCAGCTTGGTATCAACGGCATCCTCCGCGAGTGCGAGTCCGCACTCGAAGCAAACCTGGGTGGTGTGATCCTGTTCGGCATTCCCGAGCATAAGGATGAGTTTGGCTCAGAAGCCTATAACGATCGAGGCGTGATTCAGGAAGCAGTCCGCGAGATCAAGAGTCGCTTTCCCGAGCTACTCGTCGCGACCGATGTGTGTCTCTGCGAGTACACGGAGCACGGTCATTGCGGTGTGGTCGAGCGAACGCACGATGGCCGCATCGAGATTGTCAACGATAAGACCGTTGAGCTGCTTGTGCGCGAAGCCGTCAGTCATGCCGAGGCCGGCAGCGATCTCATCGCGCCGAGCGATATGATGGATGGTCGCATCGGCGCCATCCGCGAGGCACTGGACGCAAGCGGCTTTACCTCGCTGCCGATCATGAGTTATTCGGCGAAATATGCCTCGGGCCTTTACGGCCCGTTCCGCGATGCGGCAGGAAGCACCCCGACCTTTGGCGACCGCCGATCACACCAGATGGATGTTGCGAATTCCGATGAAGCGCTCCGTGTCGTTCAGCGCGACATCGAAGAGGGCGCGGATATTATCATGGTCAAGCCTGCGATCAGCTCTCTGGATATTATCCGCCGCATTCGCGAGCAATTCGCGATGCCGACTGCCGCGTATCAGGTGAGTGGTGAATACTCCATGATTCTTGCAGCCGGAGCCAACGGCTGGATCGACGAAGAGCGCGTGATGATGGAATCGCTGCTTGCGATCAAGCGTGCAGGGGCTTCGATTATCTTGACCTACTTCGCATTGCGGGCGGCAAAAGTGCTGAGCAAATAGATTTTATAGAATCTATAGAGTCTATGAAACAGAAATCGACTACTCGTAGCCAATCCCTTTTCGAACGAGCTAAGCGCTCCATTCCCGGCGGTGTAAATTCGCCAGTGCGGGCATTCCGCTCTGTTGGCGGCGATCCGCTGTTTCTCTCGCGCGGTGAGGGCGCGTATATCTGGGATGCCGATGACAACAAGTACATCGACTATGTCGGCTCATGGGGTCCGCTGATTCTCGGGCATTCGCATCCCAAGGTCGTCGAAGCAATCGAGAAGCAAGCTCGCATTGCAACCAGCTTTGGCGCGCCGATTGAACTCGAAATCGAAATGGCCGAGCTGGTCAAAAAGCTGATGCCGTCAATCGAGATGCTCCGGTTGGTTTCGAGCGGCACGGAAGCGACCATGTCCGCTGTCCGCTTGGCGCGAGGGTTTACGGGCCGTGAGAAGATCGTCAAGTTCGAAGGCTGCTATCATGGCCACGCTGATTCATTTTTGATCAAAGCCGGCTCGGGTGCGCTCACGCTTGGGAGTCCGGATTCGCCAGGCGTCACGCGGGGCACCGCGCAGGACACGTTGAATGCCCGCTACAACGATCTCGCCAGTGTCGAGATGCTCGTCGCGCTGAATCCCAGCGCGATCGCAGCGATCATCGTGGAGCCGATTGCCGGCAACATGGGTGTCGTCCCAGCCAGTGAGCATTTTCTCAAAGGACTTCGCGCTCTGTGTGATCGCGAAAAAATCGTGCTGATCTTCGATGAAGTGATGACCGGCTTTCGCGTCGCGTTGGGCGGCGCGCAGTCGCTCTATGGCATTCGTCCCGATCTTACTACGCTCGGCAAGATCATCGGCGGCGGTTTGCCCGTCGGTGCCTTTGGTGGGCGGCGTGACATCATGGAGACGCTCTCGCCAAGTGGTCCGGTCTATCAAGCTGGTACGCTCTCCGGTAATCCGCTTGCTATGGCGGCAGGACTTGCCACGCTCCGGATTTTGCAGCAGGAGAATCCATATCCCGAATTGGAGAAGAAGTCTGCCGCACTCGCTAACGGCTTCATGGCCAATCTTCAATCGGCCGGCATTGCGGCGACGCAGACGCGTGTCGGCTCGATGCTCTGCCTGTTCTTTACCGCGAATCCGGTGACGAATTTCGATCAGGCTTTTAAATCGGACACTGCGGCATTCGGCAACTATTTCCGCGCAATGCTCGAACGTGGTATCTATCTTGCGCCTTCGCAATTCGAGGCAATGTTTGTGTCGGCGGCGCATTCGAACGCAGACATCGAGCGGACGATTGAAGCGCAACGGGCTACAGTATCTGAGATAGCTGCGAATTCATAGTCTCCTGGTGTCATTGCGAGGAAGCCCGACGGGATGACGAAGCATTCATTTGCGAGAAAGACTCGGTCTTCGTGCCTGGGATTGCTTCGTCGTGCTTCGCACTCCACGCAATGACGGTGTTTTCATTGGATTTACTCACGATTCTCTTGTGTTCTCCGTCCCTTCCAAACGCCACTATTAGTTCGCCAACTATCTCATGGCCCACAGCGGAGATTCCGTTCTAATTCTCGATTTCGGTTCACAGTACACGCAACTGATCGCCCGGCGTGTCCGGGAGCTTGGCGTCTATGCGGAAATCCTGCCCTGTAATGCGCCGCTCGAAGAGATTGCCACCCTGAATCCACGCGCGATCATTCTTTCGGGTAGCCCATTCAGTGTGTATGCGCCGGACGCACCGAGGCCCACGCCTGAAATCTTCCGGATGGGGAAGCCGATCTTGGGCCTTTGTTATGGTCTGCAACTCATCGCGCACGAAATGGGCGGTGAAGTCTCGAAAGGTGCGCACCGGGAATATGGCCGAGCTGAGATCACCGTCGAAGATAAGACATCAAAGCTTTTCAAAGATATTCCCGAGCGCTCCACCGTTTGGATGTCGCACGGCGACAAGTTGGACAAGATTCCTTCAGGCTTTCATGTCACGGCGCGGAGCGTGAATGCGCCATTCGCCGGCATTGCCAACGCGGACGAGTCCATCGTCGCGATTCAGTTTCATCCCGAGGTTGCACACACGGAATTTGGCAAGGAGATTCTTTCGAATTTCCTGTTCGAGATCGCGCACCTGGAAGCGACGTGGAATCCGGCGGATTTCATCGAGTCCACGGTAGCTGAAATCAAAGCGCGTGTGGGCGATGATACGGTCATTTGCGCGCTTTCGGGCGGCGTCGATTCAGCGGTCGCGGCTGTGCTGGTGCATCGGGCCATTGGCAACCAGCTTAAGTGCATACATGTCGATAACGGCCTCATGCGCCGCGGCGAGAGTGCGGAAGTCGTCCACACGTTTCGCGATCACTTTGGCATCGATCTCGATTTTCACGATGCGTCCGATCTCTTTCTCGACCGTCTCGCCGGCATTAGTGAGCCGGAGGATAAGCGCAAGATTATCGGCAAAGCATTTATCGATGTACTGGCCGGGGAAGCCACGAAATTCCGCGATGCGAAATTCCTGGTGCAAGGGACGATCTATCCGGACGTGATCGAATCGCTATCGTTTAAAGGTCCATCGGCAACGATCAAGTCGCACCACAATGTGGGCGGCTTGCCGGAGAAGATGCACCTGAAGCTAATCGAACCGTTGCGCGAGCTGTTCAAGGACGAGGTCCGCAACGTGGGCCGGGCGCTCGGAATACCGGAGCATTTCATCGACCGTCATCCATTCCCGGGACCGGGACTTTCGATACGCGTCATTGGCGAAATCACGCGAGAGAAGCTCGAACTGCTCCGTTCGGCGGATGCGATCTTTATTGAAGAACTCCGCTCTAAGGATTTATATGGATCGACCTGGCAGGCGTTTGCCGTGTTGCTTCCGGTGCAAACGGTTGGTGTAATGGGTGACGAGCGGACGTATGAGAAAGTTGTCGCGCTGCGGGCCGTCACCTCAGTCGATGGCATGACGGCCGATTGGGCGCGCCTGCCGCACGAGTTCCTCGCGCATGTCGCCAACCGTATCGCCAACGAAGTCCGAGGACTCAGCCGCGTCGTTTATGACATCAGCTCCAAACCGCCGGCGACGATCGAGTGGGAGTGATTACTCCGCAGCGTCTTTATGCATCTCGCCAAGCTGCATGCGGACGAACCCCGTGACGGTCACGCCCTGGCCGGCTTCCTTGAGTAGATCGGTGATCGTCTTCGCGGCGTCCTTGATGAAGCTCTGCTCGAGCAGGCAATTATCCTGATAGAATTTCTCCAGCTTGTTCTTGGCGATACGGTCGATGATCTCGTCTTTCTTCCCTTCGTTTTTGGCCTGCGTGCGGTAGATATCCAACTCTTTCTCAACTTGATCGGTCTTGATATCATCGCGCTTGAGCGCCATCGGGTTCATCGCGGCAATTTGCATGGCAATGTCACGTCCGAGCGCTGCGGCAGTGCCATCCTTGGCGCCGCTTATGGCCACGAGCACGCCAAGCTTCGAGCCGGGATGAATGTAGCTCGTGACGAAACCCGAAGGTTCAGAAACCATCTCAAAGCGCCGCGCTTCGAGCTTCTCGCCCAACCGTCCGGTTTGAGCGCCCACTTCCTCGGCGATGGTCGCGCCATTCGAAAGCTTCGAGAGCAAGAACGCTTCGTGCGTACTCGGGTTCGCCGCGAGTGCCGCATCCGCGATCTCTTGTGCGAACTGAATGAACGTCTCGTTGCGCGCGACAAAATCGGTCTCAGAGTTGACTTCGGCCATGATGGCGCGGGTCTTATCGCCGGCAACAGCACTGACGATCACACCTTCTTTTGCCACGCGATCGGCGCGTTTGGTCGCGGATGCCGCGCCACGTTTGCGCAAGAATTCAATCGCCTGCTCTTCGTTGCCATTGGCTTCTTCGAGAGCCTTCTTACAATCTGCCATACCTGCGCCGGTCTTATCGCGCAGGTGCTTTACGAGTGCGGGAGAAATTGCCATCGGGAGTGCTGAGTTCTGAGTGCTAAGTTCTATTGTGTATTCTCAAAAGGACCTATACGTCTAATAGGCCCTATAAGTCTCATCGGTCTACTCTGCTGCAGTTGCAGGCACCGGCTGCACCGGGCTGATCTCGAAGTCAGAAGCTTCGAGTTCGATACGGCGGCCACGGCGCTCGATCGGAATGCGGTCCTCGCGTGACTCGCTGGATACGCTTTCATCCGTCTTCTTCGCACGGGCTGCTGCGCGGCCATTATTGATGGCATCAGCGAACGCGTGCACGAAGATCTGCACTGACTTCAGTGCATCGTCATTGGCCGGAATCGGATAATCGACCAAGTCGGGATCGACGTTCGTATCGACCAGCGCGAAAATCGGAATACCGAGCTTGCGTGCTTCCTCGACAGCGATGTGCTCCTTCTTGATGTCAATGATGAGCATGGCGGAAGGCAGTCCACGCATCTCGACAATACCGCCGAGTGTGTTCGTGAGCTTCTCTTTCTCGCGGGAGAAATCGAGACGCTCGCGTTTGGTGAAATTATCGATTGAGCCTTCTTCTTCCATCTTCTCGATATCCTTCAGGCGCTTGAGCGACTTGCGGATCGTCGTGAAGTTGGTGAGCATGCCGCCTAACCAGCGGTCGGTGGCGAAAAACTGCCCTGAGCGTTCGGCTTCCTCGCGGACCATCACGCGGAGCTGCTTCTTGGTGGAGACGAAGAGGAATCGCTTGCCTTCGGCCGCGAGCTTTTCAGCCGCTTCCAGCGCCTCTTCGGCGAGTGCCTGCGTCTTCTTAAGATCGATGATGTGGATGCCGTTGCGCTCCATGAAGATGTACGGTTTCATCTTCGGATTCCAACGGCGGGTCAGGTGACCGAAATGCGCACCTGAAGCGAGGAGGTCTTCTAAACTGATTCTCATGTCAATGTTTGGTTATAATCTCTACGGAGCCACATCTGCTATCCATTGCTGGACACCGGGCAGACCGGCTGGGTCCGTATCTGTTTTGAAAATCGTAGGGTCTAACGGCGTTAGCCCGCTTTACCGGCAACAGGGGCTAATGCCATTAGCCCCTACCGGACATTGTAACCGCAAGGGTTACAATGGAAAAATTATCGCTTGGAGAACTGGAATTTCTTCCGTGCGCCCGGCTGGCCAGGTTTTTTGCGCTCGACCATACGCGGATCGCGCGTCATCAGGTCGGCTTTGCGCAAGAGCGGCTTGTTCTCTTCGTTCATCTCCGAGAGCGCACGGGCAATCGCCAGGCGCACCGCGCCGGACTGTCCCGTGGTGCCGCCGCCATTGACGTTGGCCTGGACGCTGAAGCTGCCGAACGTGTTCGTTACCTTGAACGGACGAACGACGTCATCGCGGTGCAGCGAATTCGGGAAGAAATTCTCGAACGTGCGGCCATTGATGCTGATCAACGCTTCCTGACCGCTCACGGCCGGAGTGAGGAAGACCCGCGCTACCGCGTTCTTCCGGCGACCGATGTAAATATGTGCTTGTTTTGCCACTGTAATATTCTAATACCGTCATTGCGAAGAGGGCTTTAGCCCTCTGAAGCAATCCCGCTCAAAGTGAGCCGAACTGCTTCGTAAACCTGTCAGGGATTGCTTCGTCGCTCCTGCGTCGCTCCTCGCAATGACCCTAAATACTAAAGACTTAATGCTACCGGATTCTGCGCCTCGTGCTCGTGCTTCGGACCAGCGTAGACCTTCAGTTTCATGTAGGTCTTGCGGCCCAGCGAGTTCTTCGGAAGCATGCCCTTGACCGCTTCTTCGATGATGCGCTCGGGGTGCTTGGCCATCAGCTCGCTGAATTTCTCGTGGCGGTCGCCGCCCGGATAGAGCGTATTATGATAATACGTCTTCTGCTCCATGCGCTTGCCAGTCATCTTGATCTTCTCGGCGTTGATGACCACGACGAAATCGCCGGTATCGACATGCGGCGAGAACGTCGCCTTATGCTTGCCGCGCAGGATGGTCGCAACGCGCGTGGCCAAACGGCCTACGGTCTGTCCATCGGCATCGACGAGATGCCATTTCCGCTCAACTTCGCTCTGCTTCGTGGAGCGTGTAATCCGCCCGTTTTCGATGGTATTCTTGCCTGCCACGTCGTTTTCCTCTAAAATCTTCTATTATCGCCCCTTTTCAAGGAGCGAGCAGGGGCCAGTTATTCACATTTTCAGTGTAAAACCCCTTTTTTTCAGCCGCGCTATAAGCCTTTGGGAGGGGTGAAAGTTCCGTCAAGGACTCCAATTAGGGCTTGCTTAATTATAACCATATCTAGTCTTGCTTCAATCGAAGGTCTTACCTCGCGGTTTGAATCGGAAAGATCCTGTCTCTAGCCCATTTTCATTGAATGACACCGAGTCCATAATACCAAAGGATTCGTCCCTTATTGTGCGGCCATATTCATCACGGCAATGACGCATCGTCGACCCGCCGCGAAAGCCCTGCCAGCTTTCAATGCGGTTCTTTTCGTCAAAAGTGCTCGTCGCAATGAACTCCCACTGAGAATCTTTCCAGTAAAATATCGAATCGATCTCAAGCCCTTTGTCCGCATCATGGCAGTAAAAGTCATGTTCCAAGTAATCTATACTGCTGTCACAACAATTTCCGCCCCCGTCCAGCCATCAAATCCGCAGCAAGATTCCGTTTCACTCCACCCTTGGCTTATCACAAAAATGTTTCGCCGATCGGTGGAGCAAGGCGCAATGGCTATGCATTGCGCCTCTCTAAAACAGCAGCACCCGCCATGAGGCGGGTACTGCAACGGTGTCAAGAAAAATCTTCGCGTTATTTGTCGCGCCCGTGACCGTTGCCGTTTCCATGGCCTTCGTTGCCGTGCCCCTCGTTGCCGTTGCCTTTATTACCATGGCCTTCGTTACCGCGGCCGGGATTGTTGTTGCCTCGACCCGGATTGTCACGAACCTGATAGCTTTGCACTGCGCCGCCTCTTTGCTTGAACTGGCCCTTGTGCTTGCCGTTGTCGCGCCATCCGCCTTCATAGTAATCGTAGCCCGTACCACGGTGGACATAGCGCGGAGCCACCCAGATCTGGTGCGGTGCCGGCGGAGCCTCCCACCGACCGGTATGCCACGCATAGTCTTCATCGAATTGACTATAGGTGTAGTAACCGGGAATCCAGATCGCTCCCGGAACGACCGAGCGGACCACAACTTCGTGCCGGGGCAGTGGCGGCCCAATATTAATGCTAAGGTGGACTTGCGCGAACGCCGGCGCGGCCAGCGCGACGAGTCCGAAGAATAGGAATAGTCTTAATGGAATACGCATGATGGTACTTCTTTCTGTATTTTGCAGATATACTTTAGAGCGGGGATCGCGGCTCAAGGTTGCCAAGGCTTGGGACTTGCGCTGAGTGCGAACCATGTGCCAACATTTTTTCGATACGAATAATAGGAACATCGCCGCCTCCTGAGTACTCTTGCTAAATGATATACATTGCGGTATGCAGCGCGAAAGACGGCAACGCTTTATGAATATTCGATGAATAATTCTGGATAGTATATAGAATTATGATGTTCATGCAACAGCCTGAGGGTCGAACCTTGTTATATAGGGTGAAGGGGGTCGTCTTCGCTTCGACTTCAAGGCTTGAAATTTCAGGGGGACATTCGCCCGTTACAGGGGTCCAGTCACTTGAAATGAGAGGCCAAGAATACGAAGCCTCGAGGATTCCCGGTTGCGGGCAGAATACTTACATCCGGACGGAGCCGGCGTCTCGCGTATCTGCGCTCCAAAAGAGCTTTGTTCGGAGCAGATCGAAATACGAGCGCTCGCGGCGGCGCAGGAGTTTCAGCCGATTGGGAGCGGCCTGAACTGTTACGACCGAGGGCGTTCGGACGATCGCTTGTTCTTGTCCATCGGCGACGACAAGCGCCTGTTGGGGGGCATCAGCAAAGCTGCGGACGCGCACGCGTGCTTCTTCGGGGACGATGATGGGACGAATATTCAGCGAGTGCGGAGCGATCGGTGTCACAAGCATGACACGGCTCGTCGGCTCGATGATAGGGCCACCAGCACTGACTGCATAGCCAGTCGATCCGGTTGGCGTTGCTATGATAATTCCATCGGCGCGAATACGGCCAAGCAGTGCATCATTCACAAAAATCTCGAACGTGAGCATTCGCGTCGAGCCGTAGTTATCGATGACAATTTCATTCAGAGCATCGAGCGCGATTTCCGGCGCGGTGCTGCCGACTCGGGCTGGTTCGAGATCGTCCTGATTGACACGTGGCAATTCAGTGGTTTCGCTACTGACCGTACTGCGCAACATCAGGCGATGCTCGGTGACAAGTGAGTCGCTCGCGAGCTCGTCCAGGAGCAAGTCCATCTCTGCCGGCGGATGCTCGGAGATGAAGCCGAGCTTTCCTAAGTTGATGCCGACGAGTTTCGCATTGGGGTTCGTGCGTTCGATCGCTCGGGCAGCCATGAGCATCGTGCCATCACCGCCAATGGAGAATATCACATCGCTCGTACGGGCCAGATCATAGAGTGACGCTAACACTTCCACCGTGCCCGGAGCCATAAGGGAAGCCATGCCATCGGCCAGGACAATCTGCGAACTCGGAAATCGCTCTACGATCTTCCTCAGCAGGAGGGTAAGTGTTTCGCGCGAGCCGGCGCGTTGCTGGTGACCGAAGATACCGAAACGCATCATTTGAGAATTTGCCTTTCGGCAGCCGTCAGTGTGTTCTTGAGCAACATCGCAATTGTCATCGGCCCGACGCCGCCAGGCACAGGAGTAATTGCGCTGGCGATATGCCGTACGGCCTCGAAATCCACATCGCCCACTAAGCGATATCCCGATTTCTTCGACGCGTCCTCGATCCGGTTAATCCCAACATCGATGACAACCGCGCCAGGCTTGACCATGTCGGATGTAATTGCCAGCGGCACACCCATCGCGGCGATGAGAATATCTGCTTGTCGCGTGATCTCTACAAGTCGTGAACCAGCTCCGGTGTGTGCAATCGTTGCGACCGCATTCGCTTTCGGATTCTTTTGCGCGAGCAGCATCGCGAGCGGCTTGCCTACTAAATTCGAGCGACCCACAATTACGGCATGCTTCCCGCTGACTTCGATTTTCTCTCGATAGAGAATTTCGATCACGCCAGCCGGCGTGCAGGGAGCAAAGAAATTGCCTTTGCCAATCAGGAGTCGCCCGGCATTGATTGGATGGAATCCATCGACATCTTTATCCGGCGAGAGTGCCTCGATTATATGTTCTTCGTTGATATGGCGCGGCAAGGGAAATTGCACCAGCAAGCCATGAGTCGCGGGATCTGCATTGATCGCTCGAATGAGATCGATCAGTGCACTCTCGGAAGTATTTTCTTGAAGTGCAATCGTCTCGTGCGAAAATCCGGCTTGCTCTGCAGCGAGGCCTTTGTTGCGGACATATACTTCGCTCGCGGGATTATTGCCGACCAGGATGAACACCGCGCGGGGCTGAATTCCTGTTTTCTTCAGAAATTCGGCAGCCTCCAGGGCAATCTCGTTGCGGAGTTCTTCAGCGATCCGCTTCCCATCGATGATGCGAGCTTCAGCCATTACTGACTTCGGGCTCTTCCGTTGCCGGGATGCCTTCTTCAGGCTGTTCGAGTGCCATGTCGGATTCGTCGATCGCATCGACATCGATGAGAGGCATCCGCGTACGTTCGAAATCCGGAAACATGAACGGCTCGATCTCGAGTGTGGCACCAGTAGCCACGTCGATCGTGAGACTTACGCCTGCAATGCGAATCCCATCCTTCGCAATGTCATACTTGTAGGGCGTCTGATTCAGGAACCGGCGCACTGCAATATCGATCTTCATTCCGATCACACTTTCGTACGGGCCGGTCATTCCGACATCCGAGATGTACGATGTGCCATTCGGCAGGATTTGAGCATCGGCAGTTTGCACGTGCGTATGCGTGCCAAGCACGGCGCTGACCTTGCCGTCAAGATAGCGTGCCATCGTCTGCTTTTCAGCCGTCGCTTCAGCATGCATATCGACGATGACGATCTGCGCGAATTCCGCGATCTTATCCAGCGCCCAGTTCGATACGCGAAAGGGGCAGTCGATCGTCTGCATATATGTGCGGCCCTGAAGGTTCAGCACGCCGATCTTAATGCCATCCGCAGTCTCGCCAATATGAAGACCCGAGCCAGCATTTTCGCGCGGGTAGTTCGCGGGACGCAAAATGCGACGATCGTTCGATAGCATCTCGCGGGCATCCCATCGATCCCAGACATGATTTCCGCTCGTGATGACCTGCACGCCAGCTCCGAAGAGATCAGCGGCATGCTTCTTTGTCAGCGATTTGCCGTCGGCGATGTTTTCGCCATTGGCGATGATAAAATCAGAGGCATACTTCGCTTTGAGTGAGGGCAGCATCCGCACGACCATCGCCAGCGCGGCCGTACCGACGATATCGCCAATAAAAAGTACGCGCACCTCCGACTTGGTCGCCGGGAGCGATGGGGAGCCGTTCGAGGATGGATTTGTCTGATCGTTCACTGGCGGAGGAACAGAAACCGAGGTGGATAAGGCTCCCCGGCCTATGAAGGAGACGAAATCTTCTGCCTGATAACTAATAAATTCTTCGCTTCCGCAGTGATTCTGGAGATTGCACCCTAATTGAATGCGAGCAGAAATTCTCAATAGAGCCGGATTTCCCGCAAATGTATTATATTGGATCCCGGTCATGGTACGAACGTCCCGTTTTTGGCAACGCGTCTTCGCGCTTCTCGTAGCGGTAATTTCATTGTGCCCAAGATTGGCGACTGGGCAAAGCTGGGTTCAGATCGGTGCTTTGGGGCCGGCGAATGAAAATCTTCACTGTGTCTATTTTTGGAATTCCCAGGTCGGGGTAGCCTCCGGACCATTTCAAGGGCTGTATTATTATCGGAATGGCTTCTGGACCCAAAGCACTTATAGCGGGCTTACGCCTCAATCGTTGCGCGTCATCGATGGAGTGCTCTATTCCGCGGCGAACCTCGAGGTTTGGAAATCGCTCGATAGCGGTGTAACCTGGAGTCAGATAACAGTGCCGGAAACCGCCGCGTGGGATGTCTACCGTGCCAGCGATGGAAAGATCCATGGCCTCCGCGCACCCGGCAGCTTCGCTCGGATCGACTCCAATATTTGCGCGGCCATTAATGATGATGGCCTATGGGCAAATTATTCTTTGGATGTGGGACTCACATGGTCAGTTGGAGCCATTCCTTCGGGGAGTGCTGTCGGTGGATGGGGGATCTATGGCGATACCTGTCGCCGAGAGTTCTTTGCAATGGGAGAAGATGGTCCAGTGAGATATTCCCTCGATAGCGGAAGAAGCTGGCATTTTGCCTCGCAACAGACAGGATTGCGAGAGGACCTGATGGAAGGTGCCGATGGCGTCCTGTATCATTACGAACCGTCAGGAGTCTACCGCTCCGTGGATGCAGGATTCAGTTGGGATTTCATTCGTGGGCCGGCGGCAAGCGGTGAGGATTACCACTTCTGTGTATTCGGTCCACAAGGAGATACGATCGTCGCGACGAGCGCGAATGAGGTCTGGATCTGCAAAGGAGCCTCGCTCAATGCTCGTCCCAAAATCCCAGTAACGGTGCTGGATACGGAATTGCCATGCGGGCCTGCGACGATTCCAGTTGTCATAACCGGATATGGCCGCCGACTTTCGGGCCATCTCATCCTGCACTCCGGTCAGCGGACCATTGATACGACTTTCGTTTGCGCACCCGACGGTGTCACCGTACTCTGGCTCGCTATAGACTCTTCGCAAAAAGATGAAACACTTCACATCACGCTACAAGCTTCTGATGGCTGTCGGGACTACGAGTGGCTCCAAGACGTCGCTGTCCATCGCGTCTCTCCATTGCCACAGATTCAACTTGAACCGAAGCTTACCGCGAAGACTTGCGATTTGTTTCCAATTCCGATAATCTTGTCTACTTCGGATTGCGGCTCTGTCGTCTTTGATTCACTCCAGCTCGATACCAATGTTGTTGTAGTTTCTTCGTCGGAAACACTTCCCGATACGCTCATTGCTGGTCAGCCTGACACCGTCCGGTTTGTAGTCTTCGCGCGCCATCCGGGAAATCTCATCATCAAAGTGCATTGCCACGGTCTGCTCCTCGAGGGAAATAAGATATTCGATACGATTCTCAATATCCCACTGTCAGCAACGCCAGTGGTTTCGCCGATCATCAAAGCTCCTCATACGCTGACGGTTTCGAATTGCATTCAATCGATCGTGCCGATATTCCTTCAGGCGTCACCATGCGATAGCGTCCAGTTTTGGACCTGCAATATTGCAGTCGATCCAGCACTGAAATACCAGAGCAACCTCTTATTTCCCAGGACGGTCACCGCAGGCACTTGGGACACACTCCGGCTGATATTTCCGCCACAGGGACTTGCCCGTGCCACCGCGATTTACTTCCATCTCACGGGGATCGACGACCAGACGCTTCGGCCGTTCGATACCACGTTCGAAATAATTGTCACCTTCACAAATGAAAGCGGCGATCTGGAGCCAGACGTTTCGATGCTCCAGCTCGACACTACTTCAATGTGTTCCACCTTCGACACTGTCGTTACATTTCGCAATTTTGGCTGCGACACCATCTGGGTAACAAAGAACACGACGCTTTGGCAGTCCGGGTGGAGCGCGAGCGATGTTACCCTTCCACTCCGGCTGCCACCCGATAGCGCATTTTCCATTCGCGTACATTTTACTCCCACTTCGCCCGGATCGAGCACTCAATTCATTTCGTATTTGCTCGATGGGCTGACAAAGAAAGGCGTCACCAGTCAGCAGGTCCGGCTCTCTGCGGATGCAGTACCCGGCAATGCTATTCTCTCACTAAGAGACCCGTTGCTCGATTTTGGAGAGATGACGATTTGCAATGCGGATACTATACAGTACTTCACAATCGCCAACGATGGATGTGATACACTCTTGCTTTCCAGCATGCAAATCGATCCGGCAGGTCGGTTTGCACTTTTGGATACAGCGAATATTTCACTCGCACCGGATTCCTCTCACCAGTTCAAGGTGCGTTTTAGCTCTGGTGATACCGGCATCTTTTCCGCGACATTTCATGTCCATGGTATTGGCGCGTACGACGAGAATCCAACTGATAGAACACTTCCACTTGAGGCTCATGTGACGCATGGCTCTCGCATTGCCGCGCTTAATGTAAAGACACTAGCCTTTGATAGCGTCCATGTTTGCGAAGAGCGGGATACAGCAGTGTGGGTGAAGAACTCTGGATGCGATGTGGTGACCGTATTTGGAGATTCCATCAGTGGAATCAATCGGTCTTATTGGACCGACATGTCTTATCCTATATCAATTCCGCCTGGCGATTCCATCCTCGAACACTTGCACTTCTCGCCTGACACAATCGGGCAGCCTGCGGCCGTGAGTGCTGTCTTGCATCTCAATAGTAATTCCGATTCCGGTCAGCTCACGATGCCGCTGCTGGCAAGCATTGAATATCCCTCTCATTTCTCACTCATGCTTGGTAACAATGATATACCTAGTGCATTTACAGATCAGGATATTGTTGTTCGGCTAACTCGGCAAGGTCTGATCCCAACGGGACTCAGCAAGTTTGCATTCAGCATTCAGAACGATAATGACCTGTTGGGCTATCAGAGTATCGAGGAGGCTGACATCCAGTTGGTCAACACTGTGCGGCTGACTGGCGGTGACATGTTGCGCTCATTCACATTCACCCCGGTCGTGGATCGTCCGACGATTGCAACGCTGCATTTCCACTCCTATCTCGCTCCGCAAAATAGCACGGCTATCACATTTACTTGTGATAGCATTCTTCCTTCGAGTCCGCTTCCGGTCTCATGCATAGCCAAACTAGATTCGACCGAGAGTTCAAAGTTCCATATCGAACTCGTCTGTGGTCAAGGCACAATCCAGAATCAGCTTCGCGGATTGCCGATTTTTGTTTCACACGTACAAGTCATGGATAGAATGGCGCACTTCACGATCGAGCATGATGAAGGTGCCCGGCCGGCCAGCGCGGAGATCCTCGATATTCTGGGAGAGAGGCGAGAGAGAATGCAGATTTTACTTGACATTCAGAACACTGCCATCGACTGGGACCTGAGCAATCTTCCTTCCGGCGCATATTTTCTTCGCGTTACTTCGGAAGGCTTCGTTGCCACCCGGCGGTTAATGATTCTTGAGTAGTGGCACTGGTCCCGGCTGTGCGCCGTTCATGGTCACGGTATTATGCAACCAGTCCAACTTATCCAGCTTGATCGCATGCCTTACCAGGAGGCATGGGATTTTCAGCGAGAGATATTTCAGAGTGTCGTTCACGGCGAGACCGAGGATACATTAATCCTCTGTGAACACCCTCATGTTTATACATTCGGTCGGGGAGCCGAACTTGCGAATTTTCTTCTGACCGATGAAAAGCTGACTGCGCTCGGCGCCGAGAGATTCGAGATCGAACGAGGAGGGGATGTGACCTATCACGGACCTGGGCAGCTTGTGGGATATCCGATCCTGAATCTCGCGCATTTCAAAGAGGACTTAGGCTGGTATTTACGCGCGCTCGAAGACGTTATCATCGAGGTGTTGAAGGCGTATAATATTTCTGGATTTCGCGTCGCGGGCAGAACGGGCGTTTGGGTCGGTGGGCCCGCCAACGAAGAGAAGATTTGCGCGATCGGTGTTCATGCATCGCGCTGGTGCACCATGCATGGCTTTGCATTTAATGTCAATACCGATCTCTCCTACTTCGCGCATATTGTGCCCTGCGGTATTCGCGATCGTGGCGTGACGAGTCTCGCGAAGGTGCTCGGCTCACACCAGCCGATGGATGAAATTATTCTTGCGACTGAACGCGCCTTCGAGACAGTTTTTAACGTTCGTCTAACGCGCGAACTAGTGACAGAAGGCTGAACCTATGCCCTCGGATCGAAGTCTGATGTCTCTCGGAGTTTTTCCCAGAGCTCCCGTTCTTTCGCAGTCATCTTCTCAGGAATTTCGATATTTACCACAGCATAGAGATCCCCGCGCGAGCCATTAGAACGGTAGAGTCCCCGATTCGCAAGGCGAAGCCGGTGGCCATTCTGAGTGGCGGGCGAGATTGTGAGGCGCACATTTCCATCGAGCGTTTCCATCGGTATTTTCGCACCGAGTACAGCTTCCCATGGGGCAAGATCCAATTCGCGGTGGAGATCGAACCCGTCGATATCATAGTAGGGATGATTTTGATACACCAGCGTCAGAAGCAGATCGCCAGCAGTCGAAGTACCGGCCTCCCCTTGGCTCGCGAGCCGAATTTGTTTTCCGGCGAAAGAATGCTCCGGGATTTTAACCTTATATGTCTTGGTGGTGCCGTCCGCGCGGCGGATCGTAAACTGTTTGGTTGTCCCATGAAATGCTTCTTCGATGGTGACAGGTAATTCGGCCTCGACGTCGCTGCCACGCGTGGCAAATCCAGTTCGGCGACGTTGAGTAGCGGCGCCGAACCCCATACCAGGTCCGAAGAATTGCTGGAAGAATTCGGAGAAATCTTCACCGCCACCGCTGGTGAACGTATAGCTGCCGCCGCCAGGGTATCCGCCCTGTGCCGGACCCCACTCGGGAGTGGGTGTAAATTGCTGACCGGTCTTCCAGTTCTCACCGAAGCGATCATACTTCGCGCGCTTTTCTTTATCACTCAGTACTTCGTAGGCTTCGTTGATCTTCTTGAATTGCTCCTCGGCGGTCTTATCGTTCGGATTCAGATCAGGATGGTGCTGCCTCGCAAGTTTGCGATAGGCCTTCTTGATCTCGTCCTCGGTTGCCGTCCGGGGCACGCCAAGGATTTCGTAGTAGTCTTGAAATTGAACAGCCATACGCTTCTGCTAACAATTTGTGGATGCTCCTCGTTACTTGCAAACTATGCTTCTCAATACGCTACAGGCTATTCTCTTCGATATCGATGGTACTCTTCTCGATACGTTCGATTTTATTTACGGTGCGTTCGAACATGCATTTGAATTGCATGGGGTCGAGCGGCTTTCACGGGAGAGGATCTCCCATCTCATGGGCGGTCCGCTCGAAGAAGTCTACATGGAAATGGCGCCCGGCCATGATGTAACAGCTTTGTGCCAAGCGCATCGGACGTTCCAGTCTGAGAATCTGCACTTGGCGAGGTTGTTTCCCGATACCCTGAGCGTTCTCGAAGGCTTCCGCGCGCGTGGCATAAAGATCGGGGCAATCACTACGCGCTCGATCCGCACCTCCATTCGGTCACTCGAACAAACCGGTATCGTTCACCTTTTCGATATTATCATCTCTGCGGAGGATGTCGTTCGTGTTAAGCCCGATCCCGAACCATTATTGAAAGCGCTCGATGTCTTTGGTGTAAAACCGGCAGATGCTATAATGGTCGGTGATACGGCAGCAGATATCATGGCCGGCAAGAACGCAGGAGTAAAGACTGTGGCCGCTCTGTATGGGTTTGGTGGAGAGAGACTGCTGGAGCTACAGCCAGACTACGCGATCGCTTCGCTGATAGACCTATTCCAGTTCCTATAGAACCGATCCGTCCGGTCGTTTAACCTCGGTGGATCATCCCAAATAGCTTTGTAACGGTCTCGTCTTCGGGGTGTGCCGCAGTCGGCGAATCGCCTTTTCTTTGATCTGGCGGACGCGCTCGCGGGTCAGAGCGAATTTCTCGCCAATCTCTTCAAGCGTCAGCGGGTGAATGTCGTTGAGGCCAAAATACAGTTCAAGTACTTCGCGTTCGCGGGTGGAGAGTGCGGTCAGGGCGCGGGAAACTTCCAACTTGAGCGAATCACTCATCAGCGTGGAGTCCGGCGGCGTCTGCGCCATATCCTGGAGCACATCGAGCAGCCGATTATCTTCGCCAACGGCAAACGGCTGATCGACTGAAAGATGACGACCCGAAATTTTAAGGGTCTCGGCGACTTCGTTCGTCGTCATATCGAGCTTATCGGCCAATTCGGCGGCGGATGGCTCGCGCTCGAACTCCTGTTCAAGCTGGGAGAATTTCTTCGAAATCTTATTCAGAGCGCCGACTCGGTTCAGCGGCAGACGCACGATGCGCGATTGTTCCGCGAGTGCCTGCAGGATGGATTGACGAATCCACCAGACAGCATAGGAGATAAACTTGAAGCCGCGGGTCTCATCGAATCGCCGGGCCGCCTTGATAAGGCCCAAATTCCCCTCATTGATCAAATCGCCGAGCGAAAGACCTTGATTCTGGTATTGTTTCGCGACCGAGACGACAAAGCGCAAATTGGCTTTGACCAGGATTTCAAGCGCCCGCTGGGATGCACTCTGCATTTCCGGCGCTTCGCTCTTAATTAACTTTGCCAGACGAATTTCATCGTCCGAGTTCAGAAGATCGACCTTGCCGATTTCCTGAAGGTACATATCGAGCGATTGACTCTCGCGGTTGGTGTATTGCTTCGAAATGCGCATGGTTAGACGGTTACCAAGGTTGTTCGGGACCGAGGTTGAAAAGCACGGGCGGAAGGCCCGCCAAAGGCGAACAGGCCAATCATCTCCCGAAATGAAGTCAATTCAGCCATTAAATACAAATGCTGATGCGATTGTGCCACCATGAACGGCCACTCATTTTCGTAGGTTCCGAGCCAAATTTGGATTTCGCGAAAAAATGTCGTATATTCCCGGAACCGCTCGACCATCCAGTGCAGCCGCTGGCTGGCCTAATACACGATTACATTGTTTCCGCCAAGTTCACGCGCACGCTCAAGCGCAAGTTCCGCGCCGGCAATTAGTTCGTCCACCGAGCCGTCCCGTCTGGCCCCGGAAACGCCGGCCGAGACCGTCACCGAAAAGCTTCGCCGGCCCATCGCGATGACTTCGCTCACGATCATCTTTCGCATCTTTTCGCTCCAGAGATAGGCATCCTCATCCGGCATCCGAATGAGCAGGGCGGCAAGCGTATGCTCATCCGTGCGCGCAATTACATCGAATGGACGCGCACCAAATCGCAAGAGTCGCGCAAGCGAAAGCACGATGGTGTCCGAATCTTCCTGCGAGAAGCGCGTGGCAAATTCCGAAGCACCATCGATTTCGAACAAGACCAGGGTCAACGGCTCATCAAATTGCGTCGCGCGCGCCAGTTCTTCGCGCGTGCGCATGTGAAGCCCATGTTTATTCAGAAGATCTGTCAAAAGATCGGTGAGTGCCCGCTCGCTGACAATTTCACTGAGTGCCATGATTTCGAGTGCCGCAGCTGCACTCCGCGAGAGGTGCTCGAGAGTCTCAACGTCTGCATCAGTGTAATGCGCTCGCTCGGAATGTTCGATCGCCAGTGCTCCATAATTTCGATTTGTGGTCCGGATCGGTATCACTAAGAATGCATGGCCCATAGCGCCGGGCCGGTCTTCTTCCACGTTGTATCGGATGCTCTGCAATCCGAGCGAGTCCTGCCGAACGCTCTGTCCACCGGCGAGACATTTGCCGACAAGGCTCTCTTCGAGCGAGATCGCTGTCATCGGTGGAACGTAAGCGCCACCGTGTTTCGACTGAAGGCTGGAGATCGACCAAGTGCGCCGTGCGGAGTCGAATGAAACCGATGCCAGCCAGTCCCAGTCGATGATTTCGCTGGCGGCTTGTGTGAGCGCGCGAAGCACATAGTCCGGATTCCGACGCTCCCGAAGCAACCGCGCAGATTGGTCAGGGCTCACTATCTGATTCAGCATTCGGGCCGCATCCAGTGCGCGAGCCGATGCCAGTAAATCATACTTCTCTATGTACGATCGAATCAGTGCCGAAAGAAGTCGTGAATGGCTCGTCAAGATCCGGAGCGTTTCCGGTGTAAATTGCTCCGGAGTTGCGGAGTCCACGGTCAGAACAGCGACAAGACCTTCACCAAAGAAGACGGGCATTCCCGCGAAAGACGAAATACCGATCGCTTCACCGTAGTAGGGGATGAGATCACGTTCGGCTTGAGGAGCAATGACCGAGTGCAACTCCGGTTTACGTTTGGTCGCAACGCGGCTGACCGCGTCCAACTCGATCGGGAAGCGCTTGTCGGAGACAAGGAATTGATACGCACGATCGTCGAGCGCAGCGCTTTCGAGTACCAAATGCTGCCGCTTCGAATTCACCCAAAAGAACATTGCCGATGTGGCAGCGACCTGTTCGCGAAGGATGTCCAATTGCTCGGCCAGGATGACAACGAAATCGCTCCGGGGATCGCGCGCATCGCTTGCGCGGCGGGGCTGCGAGTCGAACGATCGAAGTGAGTCCAGGTACACCTGCATCGTCGGCTCGATTCGTGGCTCATCGGATGTCCTCGGGTCCTCGGCCGGTCGCTCGGCAGCTATCTGGGACTCATCCGGATATGCTTCATCGGCAGGCTCGACCACTTCGACGAAATCCTCAAGGATGGCTTCGGCACGAAGTTCCTCCTCGATCGAATCGTCTTGCCACGGCTCTGGGATAGACTTGGCTTCCGGCAGCACCTCATCAAGAATGTACTCCGAGTTCATTTGCGTGCTAGCCTCATCAATGCCAATCTGCTCAACCGGCAATGAATCGTCAATCCATTCGGTCGTCTGCTCCTCGGGCGCAAATCGCAAGTGCTCTGGTCCTTCTGATATGGGGGGGGGCTGCGAGGCTCGTGTAATATGCACTACGGCCCGCTCGTGATCCGCGAAGTATGGTTCGTGGCCAATCGCATAATCCGGAGTTGGATCGAATGTAGTATCGGCTGGCGGCGTCTCCGATTCAAGCTGAGAATCCGAATCGCGATGACGTTTGAAAAATGGAAGCTTATTCTGAACACCGATCATCTCATCGCGAAGCGATTTGAGACGTGGCACAGCCCGACGAAAGAGCGGTGCTTTTTCCCGCTGCGTCCGTTCTTCGCGTTCGCGCCAGACGCGACGTTCCTCATCGACTTGCGCTTGCTGCTCGGCACGGGTGATTTGAAAATCGTCGAAGACAATCTTCTTCACTGGCTGCGAATTGCGGCCATTCGAGGTACTGCCCTGCACACCAGGTGTCGTGCTGGACGTACCGTCTACCTTTGATCCACGATAAGGCTTGCGATCGTCGCTTGATATCATCTACTACCGCTGGGCAATCGTACGGTCCGCGTAATCACCATTCGGACAGTCCACATTTCGGCTTCTGCGCCGTCTGGGCGCGCGCAGATCAGAAATACGAACCTCATGGAGTGTCAACGAATTCCGCGAACACCCATGATATCGAACATTTTCATTCGAACGGCTATGGTTTGGCGACTGGTGTCTCTGCGATCAACTCTACGGTCAGAGTCTCCGATCCATTCTGAGAGATGGAACGACGCTCGCCCGGGTGCTGGGTATTCTCCACAACAAACGTGAAACTCCGCTTCTCATCGAGTGCGCGATGGAACAGCACGCCCGTTGCATCGTCGACGCGGGCGACACCATGCGAGGTCGCAACGAAATTACTGATCGTTGCTTTGGTGGGGCCTTCCTGCAGGACGAGTTTCTTTGGGGTTGTTGTCGTATTGTCTTCCAGCACTGCAAGGACACGTCCATTACGTCGCTCGAGCCCGCGGACAGTCTCTGAGGCCGCAACCGTAACCGGGAAGCTCAGTCCCTGAGCAATATTGAGATTAACGTCGGAGCTATGGCGCCACGTTGTGTCTTTGATTAACGCTCGCGTCGGGCTATGGACCAGAACACGCATCAGATATGAATTGGCAATTTCCTGGGCCTGTTGCGTTGCCATTTGTTGGATGCGCGGATTCGATCGGAGGGAATCCGGGACCTGACTCATGAGGGCACCCGAGATCGCACTGACATCGGTCATGGCCGCAAGATCGCCATATTTGTCGACGCGTACCTTGATCGTCTTGCCGATCATAATATTAAATTGCCTGTAGCGCTCGTTGGCGCGGTCCTTCGCGTTATTGCTCGAGTATCGCGTGTGCGTTGTGTCCTGATCGGCCGACAGACTGATCGAATCAACTCGAACGGTAAGTTCGACGCTGCTATCGCTTCCCGTAGTTCCCGTCGTGGCCGTCACATAGAATTCATTCTGACTGGTCCCGGCATGCTTGTCTGTCTGGCCGCCCGGCTGTGCATCGGTTGCTTCGGCAGTCATGCGGTCGATGACGTGATAGCGCCGGACGCTCCCGGCTACCGGCCGAAAATAGAGATGATGATTCGTGTCCGCAATGACAACAGGCTCGGCCTTTACAGTCGTGTCGATTGTGGTCGTCGTCGTGGTTGTAGGAGCGGTATCCTTTTTACCGCATGCAACAAGAATTGTGAGTCCGGCGAAAAGAAGGGTGGTCCTGAAGTTCAAAGGAGTATTGCTATGGTTTAATAGTGGAAGGCGCTCGAGTGCCGAGGGTATCCACAGGGATGGTTTTTGAATTCTCGGGTGAGGAACGCTCGTGTTTCGGTACCGGTGCCTCGTGGGACTCGATTTCTTGTACCGTGATCCGCCCTCCTTGCTTGCCTGCGCGAAGTACCGGAATCGGCGTGACGTCCGTCGTAACGAGCCTCGTGATCTCTTCCGGCACCGTATCGATATCGATTGCGAGAACAACGTTCGCAGTGTCTCGGTAGGAACCATGCTTCAAGAAATTCTCGTGCATCAGAATGTTGCCTTGCCCGCCACCCTGAAATTTCAGAATACCCATGGGCGTCGCGATGCCCTCAAGATAATCAATATGCTCCTGTGGATCCGAGTAGACGACGCTCACATTCGCGGCACGTTTGCCAGCCGATGAGAACGAGACTTTTCGAACCATTGGGATTTCTGTCGCCGTGGAAGGCGATCGGTACTCTGCACCGGTGGCGGCCAGCCCGCCGAAACCGAACTCCAGCAGTTGCCCCATCCGCAATGAATCCGATAAAGACAATACCGCATGGACCATGTCGTAGTCATAGCCTTTGCCGATGGCATTTTGATGAAAGTCGGCGAGGTTCTGAAAATCGTGAACGGTGCCATCGGGCCGCATCGTAAAGCGAAGTGTTTGACCGAGGAATTGGGCGCGTGGCAGTGTCTTGATGTCTCGAAGGGTATGTTCGAGGTCCCAATCGACTGCGGAGTTGAAATGAAAGAAGTCCTCCGCATGCTTCCCTTCGCCAAACATAATCCGCGTCTTGAACGAGTCGAGCGTTGCGCCAATGACGGCCGAACCATCGGGAAGAGTCTTTTCGATCGCGTAGGTAAAGGAGTATACCGTCGTGCGAATGCTTGGCTTGGCATCCATCGGATCGACCTGAGGAAAGTGCATCATGAGCCGGAGGACCTCAGTCGTTTGCACGCGCCAAAGATCCCCTTCCTTAAAGTGCAGGCGGAATTCCTGCGAAGCAGGATTGTGCTGAGCGACTGCGAGCGAAGAGGCGAAGGAAAGGAGAAGTAAGATTGCGAGTTTCAACTTCATGCGACCAAAGTTCAACGAAAGCGGTAAAGGCTATAGGCTGCGAGTGTCATCCCGTCCCAAATTTCGCCCGACGAAATCTGTCGATCGATTTCGGGAAGCGTAAGTAACACCGGTTCGAATTCTTCCGAAACTTCCGGATGAGCGCTATTGGAATGCAGGCCGGTAGCGAGGAAGACGTAACACTCCTCATCGCTCAGACCGTTCATAGGATTGAACCAGCCCAACGGGATTAATCTATCGGCCAAAAGTCCCGATTCTTCCAGCAATTCTTCGCGGGCCGATACCTCGCGCGTAAGCCCTTCCTTTATTCCGCCGCCAACAAATTCCAAACTCTCGCGCTGGTTCAGATAGCGGAATTGCCGAAGCATGAGAACGCGGCCATCATCATACTCGGGTATCACGAAGACCGCGCCACGCGTATGCGCATAAAAAAAATCGCCCTCCGAGCCATCGGGATGGGTATACCGATCGTGTCGGTACTGCCACCACGGGTTCTCGTGCAACGTCTCGCTCGCGAGCCGCTGGAGGCGAGTAAGCATCGCTTACTTCTTAGTCCGACCGTTCACCTTCAGCGGACGCATCAAAGCTGGAGGCACATCGATCTCCATTCGGAGTAACGCCGCCGCAAGCGTTTTGCCTTGCGCATCTTGCTTCAAGCTCACTGTGCCCCCACCACCGAGCGTGTTGTGCAGCAGAAAGTTGAGCGCCCAAAGGTTCGGTAGTTCGTATCGCTCGACCGGACCCAGGCAAATCCCCTTAAAGTGTTTCTTGACCGCCGCGCGCGTCACCTTTTCCTTGATGAGGGGATAGTAGCGCTCTTCGCGAGCGATGAGACCCACATTCGCCGCGTCGCCTTTATCGCCCGAACGTGCATGACAAATATCGAGGAGCTTGATCTTCATTTTCTTTCTTGGAGGTATTTAGTTGTTTGAGAATTGAGTTTGTTTTTCATAATTCTCCTTCACATGGAAAGAAAAGCCGACTCAATTTGAATATTTGAGTTTAATTTTCATAATGGCACCACTTTCTTGAAAACTCCGAGAAGCGCGTTCCCGCAAGTCCAAAATTGCGCTGGCAGAACAGCAGCGAGTTCGTGCTCGTGCCAAAGATCCCGGCTCCTAACCAATCTCACAACATTTTTGGAATAGCTCAGCCCGAATTGTCGTATTTTTATACCGCTTATGAAGCACTCGTTCACACGTCTCTTGGTCTTTGCGCTCCTCGCACTATCGACTTCCGCTGGTCGTGGGCAGTGGGTGCAGACGAATGGGCCGTATCATGCCCCCGTTTACTCGCTCCTTTCGATCGGGGATAAGTTGGTCACAGCGACTGAGGGCGGACCTTACAGGAGTTCGAATTCAGGTCAGACTTGGATTAGCAGTTTATCAGATGCTGCCTTCGATCCTTGGTTGGTCAAATCTCGGAATACCATCTATCTAACGCCATACTACGGTTCATCAAATCCGACGTGGTTTTCGACAGACACAGGTCAGAGTTGGAGGAAACTGCCAGATTCCCAGACGGTTATTCAAGCGGCTATAGATACCGTACTTTTTGCCTTTGATAATTCGAACAGTACTGTCATTCGTTCAATCGACGCTGGCCACCACTGGTACTTAGCCAACAAGGGACTTCCGACCGGCCGGGGCATTTCGGATACAGTTGACCGCCCATGGCCTGTCGAGCAATTGGTTTCCAATGGGATGGAACTGTTTGCAATTCTACATTCGGATCCGTATGGTTATTTTCTCCATGGGTTGAGCCTGTACCGATCGAATGATTTCGGCCAATCATGGAAACCGGTCAATGTGCTGCTGCCCCAAATCAGTTATTATAGCAATGGTGGTTGCGCCTCAGGGAGTAGCGTCGTGGTAGCAATTGACAGTGAGTCGTATTTTTCTAATGATGATGGACTGACATGGGATTCTCTTCGCTTGGTGGCTCTGAGCGTGCTTCAGGTATCAAATCGCGTCCTTCTTGGTACGGATCGTGGCCTTCTTGTCTCCACTGACGGGGGCAAGCGATGGACGGAATCCGACTCCGGGCTTCCGAACAAGACTTTCAGAGGGCTCGTACAAAATAACAACGGGATCTTTGCAGGAACCGGTGCCGGCGTTGTTCGCTCGACGGACTCGGGTGCAACGTGGGTTCTTGAAGATCACGGATTGTATGGGTCAGTCGTTAATCAGCTGGATGTGTTTGGCAACAGCATTGTGTCACGTGAGGACGGTGCGATCTCTTCGTCTTCGGATATGGGCGATTCATGGGAGCTCAGGGAAGGCAATCTTGGCTCTCTGCAATGCTTGGTATTCGTTGGCGATGCACTGCTGCTGTTCTCCTACGAGAATGGGGTTCTTGTTTCTTGGGACAGCGGCGGGCATTGGTTAAGGAGGAACTTTGACTCGAATTCTAACAATTACTACTGGTACGCAGCCGTGAGCAGCCGAGGCATTGTGATCGCCTCGACCTATTCCTATTCGCAATCTCGTCCTGCTCTAATTAGATCACCTGACACAGGTAAGACCTGGGAAATGTTATCTGTCGCCCTAAATTGGGGTTACGTTTGGAGCCTTGTCGGATACGATAGTCTTGTCTTCGCCTTGGCTGACAGTGGAATATTCAGAAGCCTCGACCTTGGAACCCACTGGGAGAAGGTGGCGACAAATTCGATCTCTGGCAGACTCTTTCGTTCGTCTGGGATTCTCTTCAAGTACACCTACGATTTGGGTTTGTGGAAATCGACCGACGACGGGGCAACGTGGCTGCCTGCTAATAATGGTTTGCCAAAGAGCCGGATATATGCTCTTGCTTCCCGCGATAGCCTGTTGTTTGCGTGTAGTGATTTTGGGGTGTTTGCTTCAACCAATCAAGGGTTGTTCTGGCAATCTGCGAACACTGGGCTGCTCAGACTGAGTGTTTCCGCGTTAGCCATTCTAAATTCAGATATTTACTGTGGTGGATCCGTGCAAGGAGTCTGGCGCCGCAACATTCGAGAGATGGTCTCATCACTTTCGGTGCCAATCAAGAAATCATCACGTGCTATGTTGGTCTGTTATCCCAACCCCCTTACCACTTCCACCACCATCACGCTCTCCTCACCCGCTGCGGGCTTCGCGCAGGTCACAGTCGTGAACCTGCTCGGCCAGGAAGTCGCGCGGGTGTTTGCGGGTGCGGTGGATGCGGGCGAGCACTCCTTCGTGTGGCAAAAGCCCTCGGGTTTGCCGGCGGGAATGTACGAATGCATCGTGCGAATAAATGGCAGCGCCGAGCGGGTGGCGATGATCGTGGAATAAACGAAGCCAGCGCCTTTTCGAAACCCGGAAGCATCTCGCCCGTTTTAGCGTTTGATGCTGATTCTGGCTCCAAAATCCCCGTTTAAGGTCAAATTTAGCGAATTGGACTTAGGAGCGTGAACGAATCCGGGCGTGGAAGCGGCTGACCGATCATCCGCCACGGCACGTCCCAATTATTTGATATGCTAAAGTTTATAGAGAAGATTTTTGGCTCCAAGCGGGAGAAAGACGTCGAGTTACTGCTGCCGCTCGTTGATGAAATCAACGCGCATTATGAGGGGCTTGCCAGCCTGACCGATGACGAACTCCGCGCGAAAACGGAGGAATTTCGCGCCCGCATTCGAGAAGCGACGCATGAGATCACCGAGGAATCCCACGAGTTACGTGAGCGACTCAAAGAGGACGTTCCACATGCGGAGCGCATGGAGATCATCGAGCGCATTGGCGTCCTCGATAAAGAACTAGACGAGGTGACTAAGGTCACGCTCGACGAGCTGTTACCGGAAGCCTTCGCTGTCGTCAAGGATGCGTGCCGCAGGCTGGTCGGCTCGACCTTCACCGTCGCCGGGCAAGAGATGAAGTGGGACATGATCCCATTCGACGTGCAGCTAATTGGCGGCATTGTTTTGCATCAGGGCAAGATCGCGGAGATGGCAACGGGCGAAGGTAAGACGCTCGTGGCTACGCTGCCAGTATACTTGAATGCTTTGCCGGGTCGTGGCGTGCATATCGTGACGGTTAACGATTACCTTGCATTGCGCGACTCGCAATGGATGGGCAAGATCTACGAATACCTCGGGCTGACCGTCGGCGTGATTCTGCAATCGCAGAACCCGTGGGAGCGCAAGCCGATGTACGAGGCCGATATCACCTACGGCACCAACAACGAATTTGGATTCGACTACCTGCGGGATAACATGGTGCAGGATGCGAACGAGATGGTGCAGCGTCCGCACTATTATGCGGTCGTGGATGAAGTCGATTCTGTACTGATCGATGAAGCGCGTACGCCGCTCATCATCTCGGGTCCGGTCGAAAGCGCCGATCACAAGTTCGACGAGATGAAGCCGATTGTCGATCGCGTGGTCAACGCGCAGAAGGCCCTCTGCGCGAGT
This sequence comes from Bacteroidota bacterium, assembly GCA_030706745.1. NCBI lineage: Bacteria > Pseudomonadati > Bacteroidota > Bacteroidota bacterium. The sequence goes on along the minus strand of JAUZNX010000009.1, from coordinate 57,634 downwards.
TTTATGACCGAAGCCGAGGAACTGCTGAAATCCGGAGACGACGATAAGAAGAAAAAGGCTGGTGAAATGCTGGTCCGCGTGCATCATGGGATGCCGAAGAACAAGCGGCTGCTGAAGCTCCTGTCCGATGGCGAGATGGCCAAGCTCATGCAGTCCACCGAAATGGAGTTCATGCGCGACCAATCGCGCAATATGCACCTGATCGATGATGACCTCTACTTCGTCGTCGAAGAAAAGAACCATCAGATCGATCTGACCGATAAAGGCCGTGACTTCCTTGCGGCGGGTGGCGATCGCGATCTCTGGATTTTGCCGGATATTGCCACCGAGCTTTCGCAGCTTGAAGGGTATTCAGAAGAAGAGACACGCAAAAAGAAAGACGAGCTTCATCTTCTGTATGCCGATCGCTCCGACCGGTTGCACACGATCGGTCAGCTCCTGCGCGCATATTCGCTCTATGAAAAAGACGTGGAATATGTCGTGCAGGAGGGCAAGGTCCTCATTGTCGATGAGTTTACCGGTCGGATTCTGCCGGGGCGCAGGTACTCCGAAGGTCTGCATCAGGCCATCGAGGCGAAGGAGAGCGTCACTGTCGAGCGCGACACGCAAACGCTCGCCACGATCACACTCCAGAACTATTTCCGTCTTTATAAGAAGCTCGCTGGCATGACGGGCACCGCCGAAACCGAAGCGGGTGAGTTTTTTAGTATCTATCAGCTTGATGTCGTCGTCATTCCGACGAACGTACCCGTGACCCGAGATGACCGCGACGACATGGTGTATCGCACGAAGCGAGAAAAGCTCAATGCGGTCATGGAAGAGATTCAGGAGCTTCGCAAATTGGGCCGCCCGGTGTTGGTCGGTACGACGAGCGTCGAAGTCTCCGAGACAATCTCCAAGTTGCTCAAGCGCATCGGAGTGCCGCATAATGTACTAAACGCCAAGCAGCACGCACGCGAAGCTGAAATTATTCGGAATGCCGGACTCTCCGGCGCCGTGACCATTGCAACGAACATGGCTGGCCGTGGTACCGACATCAAACTCGGCCCCGGCGTGCGCGAGGCAGGTGGATTGCACATCCTCGGCACTGAACGCCACGATGCGCGGCGTATTGATCGCCAACTTCGTGGCCGCGCAGGTCGCCAGGGCGATCCGGGTTCGACGCAGTTTTATCTTTCGCTCGAAGATGATCTGATGCGCTTGTTCGGCAGCGAGCGCATCGCCGGCATCATGCAGAAGCTCGGTCTGGAAGAGGGCGAGGTCATCAAGCATTCGATGATCACGAAATCCGTCGAGCGCGCACAGAAGAAGGTCGAGGAGAACAACTTCGCCATCCGCAAGCGCCTGCTCGAGTATGACAACGTCATGAACTCGCAGCGCGAGGTCATTTACGAGCGACGCCGTCAGGCGCTCTATGGCGAGCGACTGAAGGATGAGATTCTCGAAATGATGGAGGAGGCTGTCAAAGAGCTGACAGCCGTCCATTATCACGCAGGTGAAATGGAGAAGCTGCAGGACGAAGTCCGCACGCGCTTCATGGTCGATGCGCAGATGACGCGTGAAGAATTCGCACAGATCGGTGAGGACGGAGTGGCCGCAAAGATCATCGATGAAGCGTATCAGTTTTATGCGCGAAAGGAGGAGCAGCTTGGCTCCGAAGGCGTTGCCCAACTCGAACGCTTCGCGACACTCCGCGTCATCGACGAAAAATGGCGCGATCATCTTCGCGAAATGGACGAGTTGAAGGAAGGCATCGGCCTCCGCGCTTATGGACAGAAGGACCCACTGGTCGAATACAAGCAAGAGGGCTATCGGATGTTCCAGGAACTGCTCGTGCTTGTCCGCGATGGCGTGCTCGATCTGGCCTTCAAGCTCTACCCGATGGTACAGGATCCGCGCACGGGGCAGATGGTCCCGGCGCAGGCCGGTGGCCGCCGTATGATGCCGAGCCAGCCGGCGAAGCGTGGCCGCGCAGTGGCTTCGAAAGAAGCAGCGCCATCCGGATTTCACGGCAACGGTGAAAGCGAAATTCCCGCACCGCGTCCCGTGCCACAAACCGTGCGCGTCGGACCTAAAGTCGGGCGCAACGATCCCTGCCCATGCGGCAGCGGGAAGAAGTACAAGAACTGCCACGGAGCGGGGTAGACCCAGGCTGTTTGGGATCCCATGGCCTCAAATCGTGTAATTCAAGCCAGCGGCGCGAACTGATGTCGAGGCCGAATTGTGTTATAGAGTCGAGGCGGGATTCATCCCGACTCGGTTCGTGACATGCTGATGCCATCCTGTCGCCACGGTTGCCCCCGTACGCCCGGATGCGCGAGCCCCTAACTGAATCAACTTCGTAAGAGCCTTGCGGTCTCGGATACCTGTTTGCTGTATCAGCTTTTTGCTTTTCGTCTGCAGTAATGCGGTCGGCCAATCTATTCACGTCCGCGAATTAAGCCGGCAAGCCAACTCCGTCACGGTGGAAATCACGGTTCCCCAACCAGCATTCGATACAGACGCAAACCATGCATTGCACTTGCGCGCCTATCATGAGCAACGGCGAACGGGAGATCCGCTTGCTGAGCTTGTGATTCCGATCCGCGCCTCGAAATCCGCCAGCGTGGTGGTCGTTTCTCATGTTGACCAATCAATCAGGCTTTCAGCCGCGCTCGTAAGTCCTCGAACGCGCATCGCGGATCACTATGGCATTGGCTTCGCACAGCTCAGATACATCGGACGAATGCGCGCGGCACCTGTGAGCCGGCTGGCACTCGGAATCCTCGATCAGACCGTGCCAAATGAGATTCGCTACACGAGACGTGTCGTTGTTCGGATTTCAGACCCATTAGGACTGCCTTCAAGTTCTGTTACGGATCTTGCGGAGCCATTTCAAGTGTCGACTGGAGTATTCAAACAGAGACTCTCAGCGACGCATCCTTCGGCGCCGGCACCATCGCACTCGATAGCCTTAAAAGGAGGTCGAATATTATCGGACACTGATGTGAAGCAATCGCCCGGCATACAGGCCGATGATGGCAATGTCTACAGAATGTACGTGCGGAAGACGGGTATTTATCACATTGCGTTCGAGGACCTAAAGAACTTCGGCATCGATCCGGGCAGCGTCGATCCCAATACGCTCCGCATCGTGAATCGAGGGCAGCAGGTGCCGGTTTATGTGTTCGATCATCAGGATGGACACTTCGATCCGAACGATTACTTCGAGTTCTATGGCGAGGAAAAGCATTACGATGGCCCCGGTACATTCGGTGATTTCTACTACGATCCCGATACCAAAGACAATGTCTATTATCTCGTATGGGGCACCCACTACTCTCCCGTTCCACTCGGCGGAGTAAAGCGAATGGTCGAGGAGTCCGGCGAGATTCGCGAAGTCGATCGCGCAAAATTTATCAATGTGCGGGACAGCGCCTTCTGGTCGCTGGTACATGTGGAGCAGGACAACATCCATGACGATCTCGATATTTCCGATGTGGACCGGCGTTCGGATCTTCGGGATCATGACTTCATGGCGATTGTCGGTACCGGGCAGCTCTATCGTGGCAGCTACACAACGCAAGCCATCGTCCCGTTTGCTGATGTGCGACAGAACCGGCCCATCTCCATTCGCGCCGCGCTCCACGGCATCTCGCATTTCGATCCCGGTGCTACCGATCCCAAAGGCATCGAGCTTCCGAACGTCGATAGCGAAGACGTTGCCTCGATCTCCGTCAACAATCGGGATGTGCTGCACGGAACGTGGGACAGCCAAACGCTGAAGTTCCTTTCGACCGACACGGCATCACAGCTCTCCTCGGGTCAGCCGACGGCGCAACTGCTTGGTGGGCCCGTACTCGATACCAGTGGCAATGTGTCGCCGATCGGCATCACATTTTCGCAACGCAGACAGACCACGACGCAGGGCTGCCGCTTCGCGATTAATTGGATCGAGCTCGGATACGATCGATTATACTATGCGTATCAGGACGAGTTGGCATTTCATGCACCACAGCACGCAGCCTCTGCACTCTACCAATTCACCTTGCAGAACTTTAGCCGGACCGATATATCGATTTATCGCGTCGGGGTCTCGAAGATTTCGAATGTCGTCATCACGTCAAACCCCGATCAACCCAGGAGCACCAAGGCGATCTTCCAGCTCAATGTTGCGAGCGATGCCGACGGGTTTCTCGCCGTCACCGAAGCCGGAAAGCTCAAACCAACGCGATATGTGAAAGATGATTTTGCCGGACTAGCTTCACCGGCAAATTCCGGAGCCTATCTCATTATCACCAATCGCGATCATCTTCCGAAAGCACATTCCGGCGCCCGCGTCCCGCTTCAAGATTTGGCAGACTATCGAGCGAGCGCAAATCATGTCACGACTAAAATTGTCGATGTTGCCAATATCTATGACGAATTCAATTATGGAGCGCGCTCGCCAAATGCCATCAAAGCATTTCTGAGCTACGCATACAATTCATGGCAGGATCCTCCAAAGTATGTACTGCTCGTTGGCGTCACGCACCAGGGCAATGATGATCCGAAGCCTTACAAACCGACCGACCAGGTTCCGGCACCGTATGTGCAAGCCTATCTCGAAGGAAATGTCGCTGCCGATGCCTGGTACGCGATGCTTGATGGCGACGATCTCGTCCCTGACATTTTGCTCGGACGGCTCGCGACTCCGGACATCAAAGGTGACGCAGCCTACTTCGCCAAGCTGAAAGAATTTGAAGCGGACCGTGTCACTCCTGGCGATTGGAAGAACAAAGCGCTGTTCATCGGTGCAGGCGGAAGCTTCGATACTGACATTGATGGTATCATTCAACGCGCGTTGCCGGGTCGGGTCAGTGTGTTGCGCCAATCGACGGTAATTACATCGCCATATCGCAGTTCGGACCAGACACTCGTGAACAACGTTAACAATGGACTCGCTTTCATCGGCTATTTCGGTCACGGCGGCAATGCCATTTGGGATGATCCGCTCGATAGTACCGGACGTCCCGTGCTGGACAATTCGGACTTGTCGCGATTCCATAATTCACTGCATTACCCGATCATTCTGAGCATGACTTGCTTCACAGCAGGCTATGATGGGCCATCGGTTGGCATCCTGAATACGCTGCAAAATGCGGCAGGTGCCGGTACCATTGCCTGCATGGGGACAACGAGCTTTGGGTGGGAGCAAAATGACGAGCACATGGCGGAGTCAGTTGTTCCACACTTGTTCGATTCTGTAGGTGGGCCCATTGCAGAACGCATTAATGCAGGGAAGATTGAATTTCTCTTGCGAGCGGATGCAGGCGATCTGATACCGCCGACGCTCATGTACTGCTATCACTTCCTCGGCGATCCACTGGCGGCGCCTCATCCGCCAAGCGAGCATGTTACACTCACGCTGGGATCGAGGACGATCATGCCGGGCGGGTCGGTTCATTTGAGCGGAACGACGACCATTACATCAGGGACGGCATCGATCGAGCTGGTTGATACGAAAATGAGTCCTCTCTCACCGCCGCACCTGATTGGTGGCATTCCAGTGACAGGAGGCGCATTTTCGATAACGGATAATGTCCCGGCAATCTCGATTTCCCACGCGGCGTATCGTGTCACGATTTCGGACAATTCCGATGCCCGCTATGCCGCTACGAGCGAGGACGTAACGATTACCGACTCGCGCATCACGGAGCTCGATTTCGAACCGCGGCCTCTGCCGGTTGGCTCGCAGCTCGATTTCAGTGCGGCCATCCAGACGCCACAAGCGATCGTTACTGTGATCGATTCACTTACGATCTATTCTCAGAATGCTGCTGGGCAGATCGCATCACGCACGATCATGCTTCCAATGACAGCAAGTGGCGACCGTTACCATGCTGTGGTTGCGGGCAATCAGTTGAAAGCTGGTGATAAAGTTGTTAGCAAGGTTGTCCTGACGACGTCATCCGGGACTGTCGTTTCCGATTCCGCTACGATTATCGTTGGAGCAGCGGTGGATCCATCGGTGATGAAGGACGCATATCATCGCACGCTTTCCGGCAAATATCTTGCGACCAAGAATGGCCTCGCCTGGCAAGAGCGCGTCTATAATTGGGGAGCATCACCGATCGGATCGAGTACCGTCACACTGCTGGATGAAAGGACTGGTAGCCCACAAATCGTCGGCAGCACAGTGGTGAATGGACTTGGGGCACACTCGGATGCGCTGCTTTCCATTCCTGTTCCTATAACGAATGTTGATTCTGCGCTCTATGCGCTCGCAATTAGTCCCGATGCAGGAGGCAGCCCGCTAAATCTTCGAGATAGCCTCCGCACAAACGATACCACGCTCGCGATGCCTTATGCCCCCGGCGCCGCGGCATACCAACGCAGCTCGGGCATTGCGGCACATTTCAATTCGGAAGAAATTGTGCTCTCGCTGAGTCCGAACACGGAGGGAAGCATCAATGCCGATGTGATCCGTGTCAATCGGCAATACATGCCGGCGCAGACTGTGCAGCCGGACATTCACTTCCTCCCTCTGTACACATCTAATGGTCGCAAGTATGCTGGTGTTAGGGTTGTGAGCGATTCCCTTGGTGCAATACCGCTGGTGGATTCCAATTCCACACTGACAGTGCGTGTCGATTCTTTGGCCGGACATCCGATCGGATCGCTTTTCATTTACCGGCAGGACGATCGCTCGAAGTTGTGGACGAAACTCTCGACAACGCCAAACGGCAATACGCTCACGGCAAGGTTACGCAATCTCGGGACGTTTGCTGTTGCCTACAACACGGATACCAAAGACCCGGTCGTCGATATGACGGTGGAGGGACAAATCTTCTCTCAAAATGGTGAAGTGCCTCCAGTGCCGCATATTCATGCCATTGCCCAAGATGCGAATGGAATTGACCTCACTCCGGGCAAGACGATCCTGAAAATCGACAATCAACTCGCAGACTTTGTGATGCTCGATTCCGGTCGAACAACAACGACAGTTAATCTGCGACTCGAACCTTCGCTCGCGGAAGGCAATCACAAGATTACCATTCAGGCCACTGACAACAACGGACGGATGAATGTCGCGAAAGAGCTGGATGTACACGTTTCGAATGGCTTCTCGATTGGTGTGCTCGGTTCGTTTCCAAACCCGTTTACGAAGGAGTACATGTTCATCGCGTACGAGATTCGCGGCATCGCGTTCGCAACTTCTGTGAGTCTGGATATATACACCGTGAGTGGCCGGCGCATTCGAACGGAGACGTTTCCATCGAACGATCCGACGAGGAGCTTCGGATTCTTAAAAGGTGGCACCGGCGTGCCTACAAGTTTAGGCTATCACGAAGTCTGGTGGGATGGCCGCGATGATAACGGCGATGAAGTGGCTAACGGGGTCTATTTCTATCGCTTTGGCGCCCAAACACCAGACGCCAGCCGAGACATCACAGGAAAATTTGCGAGACTAAGGTAATAAGGGAATGTCATTGCGAGGAGCGACGAAGGAGCGACGAAGTAATCCCTTGCTGGGAAGGGATTGCTTCGTCGGATTGCTCCGCTATCGCTCCGCAATCCTCCTCGCAATGACATTATCGTGCGGATTGTCCTCGGTAGCATTTGCGCAAGACTCGAAGTACGCCGGCGCCTTCCTCGAAATTCCCGTTGGTTCGCGAGCGCTAGCAATGGGTGGCGCGTATACCGCAATCGCAAACGATGAGGCTGCATTCCATTGGAATCCCGCTGGCGTATCGCTCGTCTCGAATCGGCTCATCGGATTCATGTATTCGTCGGAATATGGGACACCGGGCAGTGCCCTTGCGAACTTTTACCAGCTGGGCCTTACCTATCCAATGAAAGATATGACGATCGCCGCCAACTGGGTCCGACTTTCTGTTGGCGATCTGATGCACACTCCCGATATTACCGATTCCCTCGCCGACCGGCGCGAACAGATCGTCCGTGAGATTGCCGGTGGGGCGCCAGATTATTTCAGCGATAACGAAGATGCCATTGTGCTCTCAGTCGCGCGCAACAATCGGTTCACACTCGATTGGGGTTGGCTGTACTACAAGCAGAAAATAGAAGTGCCGATTGGCGTGAACTTCAAGATCATCCATCAAGGGATTGGTAGCTTCGGCTCAGCCTCTGGGATCGGTGTCGATGCTGGGATTATGCTCCGATTCTCGGTAGCCGAGTTTACGCAGATGCCGGCACTTGGAAAGATCTCGCTTGGGACTTCCGTCACCGATATTGGAGGCACACGGTTGAACTGGAGCACTCAGAGGACGCAAGTAGTACCGATGCATATCAATGGGGGAATCGCATACGCGCAGCCGCTGCCATTGCTGCACACCATCGCCACGTTCTCATCCGACTTCCTGATTGGCGAAGCGGAAAAGCCACGATTTGGACTCGAAATGATGTATGACAGCATCGTCGCGCTACGCGCCGGTTTGGACCGAGGGCTCTTTGCCACTGGTGCCGGATTCAACTGGCATCAAAAGATCGATGTGAATTACTCGCTCTCCATCAATACCGCGCTCGGGCCGGAACATCGCCTGAGTTTCTCTTTCAACATCGATAATCTCTTGAAGAGGGAGGATACGAGTGAATAAGCGAATCATACCACTTCTGCTGATTCTTGTCGGGTGCAGCACACCGCAAGAGCCGCAGATCACACCTCCACAGCCCCACTTTATTCCGACATCGATTCCGCCTGACCCGGTCGATCGTGGAATCTACGCCGATGTCGATCCGAACACGAATGCGATTTGGATCGAGTGGCAAATGGATTCCTCCCGCGCAACGACTGGGTATATTCTTCGGCGCGCGACAGACCCAGCCATTGGCCCGGACGGAATTCTCGCCGATAGCGCGCGCATCGTCGCGCAGCTCGAAACGACCGATCAGACCATCGAACCGCTGCCGACATCCTATCGCGATACTGCCGCGATTCTTCCCGGCGCGACTTTTTGGTACCAGTTGCAGGCGTACCACCGATCCCCAACAGGAACACTGACCTATAGCACGCCGACGCCCGTTGATGTGACGACGTCATTTCATTATACTAACCCGGTAATTCCCCTGAGTCCAAACGGACCGACGAAGCCTCCGCCGACCGGTCAGACCTTTTCCTGGCAGGACCCGGAAGATGGGGATTCCTTCCAAATCATCGTAGAGCGTCTCGACAGCGAACGCTACGTATGGTCCGAGAGGTTGTCGGAGTTTTCGAATCAGCCGATTGTGAACTACCCCGATTCCGCCGAGCGGCTTGCACCCAATGGCCAGTACCGTTGGCGCGTTAAGCGCATCATTACTCATGGTGGTTCTTCGTCGCGCTGGAGTTCGTTTTCGATCTTGCCGTAATTTCGCATTCACGTGAAGAGTATCAAAGTCATCTGCATTGTTCTCGTGGCGTGCTGCGCTGCACTAAGCGCAGCGCGAGCGCAACGCCCAGCCACTGGACAGCCGGGAGTCGGAACGGGAACGAGCCAGCCGCTCACGCCGAGCTCGCCGAACATGCCGATCTTCAATGTCTACCGTGGTGGCGAAGTGCAGATCGATGTGAATCTCTGGGGCTATGTGAATTCTCCCGGTCATTATCGCGTGCCCGGCTCAACTTCGCTCGTGGAATTGCTCAGCTTTGCCGGTGGACCATCTGCCCAGGCGAGACTCGTCGATATCCGAATTGTCCATGCCGACACCGCGCAGGAGAAGCGTGTCGAAACTTACAATCTCGAAGCCTACCGCGATAACGGTGATCTGGCACAGAATCCGTTACTGGTTCCGGGTGATACGATCATCGTCAGCGGCCGCGCACTCGATGTATTCTTCCAGGCGATTGGGATTATCACGAATATCATGGTCATCATCACCGCGCTAATCAATTTCATTTCGTTTACGACGAAATAAATGTCACGCCGGGCCGCACTCGCGCTTTGCGCCTGCTTGTTGCTGGTTTCGGCATCGTGCAATCGAGGCATTACGCCTGGAGTGCTGCGCTTTTCGCATTTTTGGTCGGAGCCGGCGCAGCGAGCCTACATGGACACGATGCTTGCCGGCTTCCATCGTGAGCATCCGGAGATTCCCGTCGAAGTGTCAGAGCTTAGCTGGTCAGATGGCAAGACGAAGTTGATGGTTGGCTTTAACTCAGAGACCGCACCTGACATTCTTGAGCTTGGCTCGGATTGGGTTGCGCAGTTCTCTGCAAGTGGTGTGCTGTTGCCTCTGGATTCGAATGCTTCTCTCATTGAGCGATTTACCAATTCACCGGCGTATTCACATGCACCAGGCATGTGGGGCAGACATTATTACGCCGTGCCGTGGCTGCTCGATACAAGAGTCATATTTATCAACGATCAACTCGCAGGCTCCGAGGATGCTTCCGATGGGGCTCGTGAGTCCCATGTGACCCAAGCGTTCCATGATTGGGACTGGAAGACCATGCAGTCCTTGGCTGATGCAATCCACCGCGCGGGCTCTTCGGGAATCGGTGTCAATGGTCCCGATCAGCATCGTCTCTACAAAAAATTCTTGCCATATGTGTGGTCTAACGGAGGCGATCTCTTCGATAGCCTCGGGCACCCCACAATGAACTCACCTGAGAATATCGAGGCGCTACGCTTCTATGTGGATCAAATCCACGTTGGGGTCATGGAGACGCAAAAGAATCTGGACGATGCCTTCGTGCGCGGGAAGCTTGGAGTGTGGTTTAGTGGCTCGTGGCTCCTGCCCAGGCTTGTGAAAGCTCCGTTTCGATGGCACACCATGCTCTTCCCCGGCAATAACGATCATCATGGCGAATCATTTGCCGGCGGGGAATACCTTGCGATCAACAAGAATAGCGCGATGAAGCGCGAGGCACAAGTGTTTCTCGAATACATCACTCGACGGGACAATGAGTTGGCGTTCGCTCGGCGCGTGAACGAATATCCCGCTGATATTCAGTCGCAGTCTGATACATTCTATTTGCATCGCCGTGAGGGCTCCGTCTTCACCGAGCAACTCCAGCATGCCCGGATGACGCCAGTGATTCCACAATGGCTCGATGTCGAGGCGATTATCGAGGATGAAGTATCCGAAGCGCTGTACAAGAGGGAGACGCCGGAACAAGCGATGGCGTCCATGCAGCGGCGGACCGAAGAGCGCATGAAGCAACCGTAGTCAATTACAATTTACGAATGTTTGATTTCAGGACTGGTTATTGTGCGATCGTCGGCATACCGAATGCCGGGAAATCCACGCTGATGAATGCGCTCCTTGGCACGAAACTCTCGATCGTTTCGCGGAAGCCGCAGACGACCCGAAAGCGGGTGCTTGGCATTTTTTCAAGCGAAACAGAGCAGATGGTCTTTCTCGATACACCGGGTATTATGCCGCGGCCGAACACACTGCTGCACAAGGCGATGCTCGAGGAAGTGAAGCGCTCATTTGCGGATGCCGACGTGATACTGGTGCTCGCTGAAGCGCACAAGCCATTCGATTCAGCGCTACCCGGCAATTGGGACGAATACAAGCGCATTGCCGGCACAAAGCCGATTATTCTCGCGATCTCGAAGATTGACCTATCCAAGAAACGAACGGACCTGCTTCCGGTCCTTCAACATTACGGCGAGCAAACCGAGTTTACTGAGATCGTCCCGATTTCTTCTCTGAAGAAATCGAACCTACCGGAACTGGTGAAAACTCTCCGGAAATACTTACCAGTTGCCGAGCCATTTTACGATACAGAGCAACTCAGCGACCAGAACGATCGCTTCTTCGTCGGTGAACTCGTTCGCGAAGTGATCTTCCAGAAGTACAAGGAAGAGATCCCTTACTCGACCGAAGTGGAGGTGCGCGAGTTCAAAGAGCGGGAGAATGGAAAGTGGTTTGTGAGCGCAGATGTCGTCGTCGAGCGCGATTCGCAGAAAGCGATCCTGGTTGGCCGTGGCGGGCTTGCCCTCAAATCGCTCGGGGAACAGGCCCGAAAAGAAATCGAACGCTTCCTCACGCATCCTGTTTTCCTCGAACTTCATGTAAAGACCCGCGCCGATTGGCGCGACAATAAGCGATCGCTCGCAGAATTAGGATATAGAACATAGCACTCGAACATGCCGGAGTTTCTCCCATTCGTCGGCACGCGCTACGATAGCTCCAAAGTTACGCTCGCCAACGTTACATCGCCACCATACGATGTCATCTCGGACGAATTGCGAGATGTTCTATACGCGCGGGATGAACACAATGTCGTACGTCTCGAATTCAGCCGAGAACCGGATCCCTACGCAAGTGCGTACCAATTACTGCGGCAGTGGGAACAGCAGGGCATTCTGCGGAGAGAAGCTAATCCTGGCTATTACGTCTATCGCCAGATCTTCCATGCACCGGGCATCGATGCATCGGGGGGCAGTGCACCGCGAATCAGCGAAATGACGCGAACAGGTGTGATTGGACGGCTCAGGCTCTCGCCGTATGACGCGAAAGAGATTATTCCTCATGAGCGAACGCACGCAGGCCCGAAGCAAGACCGTATGCGGCTGATGGAAGCGACACGGGCGAATTTCTCCCCGATCTTTGGTCTGATTTCGGACCCCAGTTTTGTCTTCGATCAAACCTTGGAGATCGCGACCGTACAGCCGGCAATTGCCAATCTCGAGGAAGAACTTCCGGATGGACGCACGATTCGCCATCTGCTCTGGCGGCTTGACGATCAGGGCGCCATCGAGAGGATTGCTCGGATTGTAGGCAGCCAAAGTGTTGTCATTGCTGATGGCCATCATCGCTATGAGACCGCGCTCGAGTATCAAGGGCGGCATCCTGAAATTCCTCAGGCAGGATACATCATGAGCTATGTTTCCAACCTCCAGTCCCAGGGTACCGTCATTCTTCCGACCCATCGTCTGTTGCATGATGCCCCGAATTTCAATCAGTATCGTCTGCTCGAATCTCTGAAGGAGCGATTCGAACTCGTGCCGGTTAATACGCGCGAGGAAGGCATTGCGTTGCTCGATCGCGACGATCAAGCGATCTCACTCTTGGAATTCTCCGAAGTTCCAAGGTTCGTTCTCCTCCGCGACAATATCCCGCCAGCAAGGGATGTCACGTCCAGCGTTTTGCCTGTCAGCCGGATCGAAAAGGAGATTTTTCGTGAGATCATTGGACTTTCGGACGACGCAATTGCTCGTCGCACAAATCTGTTCTATCCTCACACGATGGCAGAACTTGACGAAATGAAGGAGTCCGCACCGTGGGATGTAGCGTTTCTCGTTCGCGCGGTGAACCCCGAGCAAGTGATGGCCATCGTTCATCACGGCGAATTTATGCCACAAAAGACGACCTATTTTTATCCAAAGTTACTTACAGGACTCGTTATTCACGAATTCGAAGCGCAAGAAGGCGCATCCCTGGGCAGTCAAGCACGGAAGTCGGTATATTTGTAACACCATGTCGCAAAAATCATACGGATTATTAGAAGGTAAGAAAGGAATTGTCTTCGGACCGCTGGACGAGACGAGTCTGGGCTGGCAGATCGCGCTCTCGGCACACCGGGAAGGTGCGAAGCTGGCGATTAGTAATGTTGCGGTTGCACTTCGCGTAGGTTCGCCCGCTCGGCTTGCGAAGCTGCTCGGTGACGCTCCGCTGATTTCTTGTGACGTTTCAAACAGCGAAGAAATCTCAACTTGCTTTGAAGAGGCCAAGGCAAAACTCGGCCAGCTCGATTTTATCGTCCACTCGGTCGGCATGTCGCATAACATCCGCAAGGGACTCGCTTACGAGAGCTCGAAGTACGACTGGTTCCTCAAGACGCTCGATGTCAGTGGCCTTTCGTTACATCGTCTGATTCACGGCGCGCTTGAGCATGACGCGCTCGCGGATGGTGCCAGCGTCATTGGCCTGAGCTACATTGCAGCTCAACGCGCGTTTACGACGTATTCCGACATGGCTGACGCGAAGGCGTTGCTCGAGTCCGTCATGCGCAGTTTTGGCGCGAGGCTCGGACCAAAACGCATTCGTGTCAACACGGTTAGCCAAGGTCCGACCTGGACTCGGGCCGGCAACGGTATCGACGATTTCGACAAAATGTATGAGTACGCCGATCTGCTATCGCCGCTCGGCAACCCGACCGCCCAGGACTGCGGCGATTACGTCGTCACGCTGCTTAGCGATCTGAGCCGTATGGTCACGATGCAGAATCTTTTCCACGACGGCGGCTTTGCCAGCATGGGCATGATAACGCCGCTCCTGCACCTCATTGATACTGCGGCGAAATCCGATGAGAACTTGCGCAACGCCGGGTTTTCCGAAGAGATGATCCATCGTATTCGAAATCCGAGGAAGTAATTTCCAAGCGGTGCGACTTCTGAAGTGTCTTCCAGTATTTCTCCTTGTGGTAGCCTTGGTCTCAAAGACCTTTGCCGGACCAATATTTCCGACGCGTGGATTCCTGCTTCAGCCGAAGTGGTATCAGAAAACGGATACCACGAGCATGTTCGATCATGGCGGATACTGGGCCAGCCTTCAGCGCGGACTCGGCAGCGATAGCGACCGCTGGGGTTGGGACATCTCAATGGGCGCAGCGTGGGAATTCGCGCGATGGTCGGGGAACAAATCCCTCTTCGGCTTTGCCGGCACGGAGTTGACAGCCAACACCCATAACGATATTTCCTTTAAGCCGCGTGGAGTGGACTGGGAAGAGGGATTGGCCTATGCCGTCAAGGAGAGCGATCGCTTTGGATGGCAGCTCGGCACCATTTACCGGTGCCGACATGATCTCGACAACATCGATCCACGCGGCTACACCGGTATCGGCGGTCAGAGAACCCTGATTTATTGCTCGCTCTCCGGTAAAACGATCTTCACTGCCGAGCGCATTCTTGGATTGCACATTCCAACGACTTCGTGGCTGCATGCCGATGCGTATCTCATTCGCGAGGACTATCGCATTCCTGATTCGGATGCCGCTTATCCACCGGAATACAATCATCTCGCATGGTCATTCGGCGAAGCGTTTAGCTCGAAGCTCGCGGCGTGGGAGCGAAGCTCAGTATATCTCTCGATGAACATTAACTCTTCCGCGTTCAGCAATAACACCGGATTCCTCGATCGCTTTGCATCGGTCCAGAAAATCACAGTCGATAGCCGCGCAGAACTTGGTTACGCATTCGAAGGCCGCATGGGTCGCATTCAGTTCTACGGAGGCTATGAGTCATGGGAAGATGATGGCCAGGTCCCGATCCCGCGCAATGCATCGTATGCCACTCTCGGCATCCGGGTAACCGGAAGCGACATGGTAACCTATTGAGAATTTGCGTATTTTTGCCAAGCATGAAGTTGCTCACCTTACTTCTATTCGCGTCACTCGTGGCTGTCTCCTGCGCTCCCGCGCGGTTTGTCGAGCCGCTCCCGCGCGATCACTATGCCGCGACTGCCTCGCTCGGCGGCCCGCTGATTACATTCGACAGCCTCGTTATTCCCATGCCGCTCACGTCGCTGGCGGCTGGATATGGCGTGACCGATAAGACGACGCTCTTCGGAGGCCTGCACACCACCGCGCTGCTCTTCAAAGACTTGCAGCTCGATCTTGGCGCCTTGCATGAACTGAGCGCACAGGACAAATGGCTTCCCGCGATTTCCGTCGCGCCAGTTCTGAATATTGTCCTCGCTTTTCGTGATAACGCATTCAAAATTTGGCCGGAAGCCGATGTGAATTTCTACTGGCATTACCTGAACGCCTCGGGAAATCTAATTTATCTCTCAAGCCAGAACTGGTTCGAGCTATCCTCGACGCGCGCTGATTACTCCGCACAGACTCGGCACTGGTTTGCCAATTTCGCGCTTGGTCACACCTTCGACGGCGAGCATTGGCAATACGTCACTGAGTTGAAGTACCTTGAAGCCGGAGTGCCGAACCTGCCAGGACCGGTTGATTATCATGGTATCAGCGGCAATGGAGCGTTCGGAGTCTATCTGGCATTGACGAGGAAATTCTGATGAAACGACTTCCAATTCTGCTACTCCTCCTTGCATGCTCGGGCTGCCTGAGTCTCGATGCCAATCTGCTCGACCCGGGTGACAAGATCACGTCCTATCAAATGCAGAACTACACCGGGCGAGTCGATTTCCATTTGGATTCGAGCTATGCACTGCCTGCTGACATGATTCATGTCTTCACGATTCCGAGTCAGGGCAATGGCGAGTCCTCACCAACGACGATTTACGCCGCCTATCTCGGCGATACGTCACGCATCGCAACCGATACCGTGATTGTCTATTCGCATGGCTACGGTCACCACATGGATTTTTACTATCCGCGGGCGCAATTGCTTGCGAATATTGGTGGCAAGAATCACTACGGGGTGATGATGATGGACTACCGAAGCTTCGGACTTTCCTCGGGCACTCCGACCGAAGAAGGACTTTACGCGGACGACGATGCCGCCATTCAATGGCTGAAATCTCGCGGCTTGACCGGCGATCGACTGATTCTCTACGGATTCAGTCTCGGCGGTGCCCCTGCTACGTATCTCGCCGCACACCCCCGCGCACTCGCTGCAAAAAAGATAATTCTTGAAGCGCCATTCGCTTCCACCGCCTCCCTCACGGCCGATGCGACAGGTCTTGACATGCCGTCATCGTTCGTTACCAATCTCAAGTTCGATAATGCCGAGCAGATCAAGTCTGTCCAGCAGCCTCTTTGCTGGATTCATGGCATGAGCGACATGTTCATCAACATCGCGACGAACGGCGAGGTCGTGTACGCGAACTACCACGGTCCTTACAAGGAAGCGCACCGCATTCCTGGCGCCGACCACGGTACCATCCCGCAGACGTGGGGATTTGAGAATTATGCTGATACGGTACTGAAGTTTATTCGGCATTGAATGTCTGTCTCACTCTCCTGATTGCGTTCGCAACTGACGGATGAGGTCAAGTACTTTGTCGGGCTCAGGAATTCGCTCGAAAACAATCGAGGCGCCTTGTTCCACTGACCACTGCCCGGCAACGAGGGAAGCACGCCACTTCGTCAATCGTCGAGAAGGAACCTCACGGAATGACCGATCGAAGAAATAGATCGAGCCGGTTCCATCTGGGAAATGAGCCGAATTCACGTTCGTCAAACCGCTGAAACTAAACGAGGTCACCGCATCTGCAAAGAAGTTTGGTGGCCTGCGCACGATCACATGCTCATTCGTTATCTCGTACCGCGTTCCAGCCCTTCGATTTCGGTCCGGCACGAGCCTTCCAAATATGAACCCGTACCCAATGATCCCATAGACGAGACAATACATCAGAATCTGGTGGTCGCGCGTCAGTAGGGAGTATGCGACGAAGATGATTGTGGCAGCGTTAAACAGAATCAACGGAGTCGGGGCAGATCCCGCACGGAGAACAAAATACCTTGCTTGGGACGCCCTGCCCACAGGACTTTCTCTTGAACCTGAGCACCATGTGTCGTAGCTTCACTTCTCATCATTGGTGCAAACACAGGGGCGGCCGATTATCCTCCATGCTGATTTAGAACTTCCACTGTATAGCAACGGACTTCCCCGTGCAGGCGTTATCTGCAACTTCTCAGAACTAAGCCTTTCCGTTATGATGCAGCGCGAATACGTTCAAGATTTAAGTAAACTCGTCGGCCAGGAAGTCACCTTACGTGGGTGGCTTTACGGGAAGCGGTCGAGTGGCAAAATCCAATTTCTCATCCTGCGCGATGGCACGGGCCTCTGCCAGTGCGTTGTGATGAAGAATGCAGTCGATGCTGCAACCTACGCGGCCTGTGACGCACTTGTGCAGGAGTCCGCATTTGCTGTCACCGGCAAGGTTCAGGAGGCTAAGGGCAAGGCCCCCGGAGATGTCGAACTGTTTGTCTCGAAGGTCGAGCAACTCTCGCCTGCGGGGGAGTACCCCATCACGCCGAAAGAGCACGGCGTCGAATACCTGATGGAGCACCGGCATCTTTGGCTTCGCTCTTCGCGCCCCTGGGCGACGATGAAAGTTCGAGACACGCTCATTCGCTCGATCCGCGATTTCTTCGGACAGCGTGATTTTGTATGCTTTGACTCGCCGATCCTAACACCAAACGCCGCCGAGGGCACCAGCACGCTCTTCGAGACAAAGTATTTCGAGGAAGGCATGGCGTACCTATCGCAGTCGGGCCAGCTATATGGCGAGGCTGGTGCGATGGCATTCGGCAAAGTCTATGTATTCGGTCCGACATTCCGCGCCGAGCGATCCAAGACCAAACGTCATCTGAACGAATTCTGGATGGTCGAGCCCGAAGTCGCCTTCATGGACCTGGAGGGTGACATGCTGCTCGCCGAGGAATTCGTACACTCCATCGTTGGCCGGGTGTTGGAAGAACGTCAGAGCGAGCTTGCGATTCTCGATGACGGCACTGGACGGCTTGTCGAGCGCTGCCAGCGAGTGATGAAGCCCTTCGAGCGCATGCACTACGACGAGGCCGCGAAGATACTCGACAAGTATTGGGACGAAAAGCTCGCTTCAGGGGACCCACTGCCGCCGACCTTCAAGCGATTTGAATATGGTGATGATTTCGGTGCTTACGATGAAGTGGCACTGACCTCACTCTACGATGCGCCGGTGATCGTCCACCACTATCCTGCCGCCGTCAAAGCATTTTACATGAAGCGCGACCCGAACGAACCGGATAAGGCGCTCGCGATGGACGTGCTTTTTCCGGAGTTCGGCGAGATCATTGGCGGCTCCCAGCGCGAGGACGATGTCAATCTGCTTCTCGAGCGGATTGAAGAACACAAGCTCCCGCAAGCCGCCTTCGAGTGGTATCTCGATTTGAGACGCTATGGCTCGGTTCCGCATGCCGGTTTCGGCCTTGGACTTGAACGCTTAGTCATGTGGATTTGCGATCTCGATCATATTCGAGAGGCGATTCCATTCCCGCGGACACTGACCCGTATCTGGCCATAACTCGCCTAACAATTGTAACTTTCAGGTTCCTCGACTGTTATTACAAGAAGGTGACTACTCACACAGTTAGGAATATGATTCGCAATTTCTTGATCCGCTCGTTCGCTGGTGCTCTGTTCATCATGGTGTCATTCGCCGGAATGGTACACTCGCAAACTGGCGCGAGTGGTGATACCGGCCGTGCCCAAATCTCGGGTACCGTCTTTGGTCTCGGTGCGAATTTTAGTGCCACGAGTGGAATAGGTGTTTCGCTTCGTCTTCACCTCCCGGATCGGATCAGCGGTATGGTCACGGGATATGGGTTCAAGACGTCGGACGAAGTGATGTACAATTTCGGCTTTGAGCTACAATATGATGTCGTTGTAAAGGAACGGCTGCGGTTTTACGCGCTCGGCGGGGTCAGCCATTTTTATGATGAATTCCGCAATGGTCCACCACCAACAACGAATACCTACTCTGATCCGGACCGCTTCGGAGGTGGCTTCGGTGTTGAAGTTTATTTGACAGGACTCGATATTTGCGTCGCCGCTGAGATAGCGTTAACCTCCTTCCAGCCGTCTGGCGACCTCATCCCGTATCCCTCCGCGAATGTCCATTATTACTTCAGATAATGCAGAATCGAGCCGCCGGGCGATTATCTTCGTAAATTTGCATGGCGCGGATGAACAGTCTTGGTGATTCATCCGCCCAAACCGCAAATTTGAATGATGCTTTCTGCAGTTGCATTTTACGTACTGAGTGCTGGCGCGATCATCTGTGCGCTGCTCACGATCACGCGGAAATCCGCCGTCGTGAGTGCACTTATGCTCGTTCTGACGTTCTGCTTTCTGGCAGCGATCTACCTGACACTCAGCGCACAATTCCTTGCTGTCGTACAAGTTGCGGTGTATGCTGGCGCAATCATGGTGCTGGTATTGTTCGTGATCATGTTACTGAATTTGGAGAGTGAGGAAATTCAGCTCGGGCGAAATTGGAAAGGGATGGTGAGCATCCTGGCGGCGCTTGGGGTGCTGGCGCAGATACTAGGAATGATCTTCCTTACTGGGGACCGTCTGCCGAAAACCATCAGTCCAAATGCCGCGATGCTCGGGACGACCGAGGCTATAGGCAGGACGCTCTATACCGGATATTCATTCCCATTCGAAATGGCATCGCTGATTCTCATTTCGGCGGCAGTCGGAGCGATTATCTTAGCCAAGAAGAGGCTTACGTAACATGGGACCAATGCGACTTCCAGGACCAATACGACTAACAGGATCAGTCATGGAGACTTCCCCTTCATTCCTCATCCTTCATCCTTCATCCTTTTAGGGAGCATGGCACCACTCAGTCACTATCTTGCGGTATCGGCAATCCTGTTTGTAATCGGGACGGCCGGGGTTCTCTTCCGCCGCAATGCGATCATCATTTTCATGTGCGTCGAGCTAATGCTGAACGCCGTGAACCTGACGCTCATCGCGTTCTCACAATTTTTTGGCGATCAGACCGGCCAGATCCTCGTCTTCTTTGTCATGACCGTTGCCGCGGCCGAAGCCGCTGTCGGACTCGCGATCGTAATCGCATTGTTCCGTAACAAGCAGACAGTCGACGTGGCGAAGGTGAATATTCTCAAGTGGTAAGCACGATATAATAAGCGCGTGAGCGATTTTATTCCGATCATCGTACTGGCGCCCATTGCGGCGCTCCTCATCAATCTCTTCTTCGGTTCGCGGATGCGGGGCGAAATGGCTGGCTGGATCGCGACAGGCGCGGTTGCCATCAGCTTTTTCGTGACGCTCGGCCTTTTTTCGAATATGCTCGGCTGGCCCCCCGAGCAGCGCACCATTCACTTCCATTGGCTCGACTGGATCCACGTCGGTCGCGTCAATGTCGATATCTCCTATTTGATCGATCAGCTTTCGATTATCTTTATGCTGGTCATCACTGGCGTCGGCTCGCTCATCCATCTGTATAGCATCAGCTACATGAAGGGCGACCGAGGCTACTGGCGCTTCTTCGTGTATCTCAATCTCTTTATTGTCATGATGCTGCAACTCGTCATGGCCGATAACTACCTTCTGACATTCGTGGGTTGGGAAGGCGTCGGACTGTGCAGCTATCTGCTGATCGGGTTCTGGTACGACGAGAAGAAAAATAACGATGCGGCGAAAAAAGCATTTATCGTCAACCGCATCGGTGATTTCGGATTCCTCGTGGCAATGGGCGCAATGCTCTGGCAGTTCAAATCACTGAATTACCTAGACATTCTCGGTTCGGGCGGCAACGTCGTCGATGGAGTCCATCATATCGGGATGGCGACCACGCTTGCCGTTGGTGCACCGATTGCGACGATCATCACGCTGATGCTCTTCCTGGGCTGCACGGGTAAGAGTGCTCAAATTCCATTGTATGTCTGGCTTCCGGATGCGATGGCTGGTCCGACGCCCGTCAGTGCGCTCATCCATGCCGCCACGATGGTCACGAGCGGTATCTTCCTGGTCGCACGCTCGAACATTCTTTTCGCGCTCTCACCGACGACACTCAGCGTCGTTGCTGGGATTGGCGCCGCCACTGCAATTTTCGCCGCGATGATCGGTATCTTCCAGAACGATATTAAGAAGGTGCTGGCCTATTCGACCGTTTCCCAGCTCGGATATATGTTCCTGGCGTTGGGCGTCGGAGCCTTCACCGCAGGCGTCTTTCACGTCGTGACCCACGCCTTCTTCAAAGCCTGTCTCTTTCTTGGTTCTGGCGCAGTCATCCATGCGATGCACCACGAGCAGGACATGCAAAAGATGGGCGGACTCGGAAAATATTTGCCGATCACGTTCTGGACATTCCTGATTGCCACCCTTGCCATTGCTGGAATTCCGCCGTTCGCAGGATTTTTCTCGAAGGATGAAATTCTCTGGCAGGCCTTCAGCCGTGGTTCTGTTGTTCTGTGG
Organism: Bacteroidota bacterium; assembly: GCA_030706745.1. Lineage (NCBI taxonomy): Bacteria > Pseudomonadati > Bacteroidota > Bacteroidota bacterium. The sequence goes on along the minus strand of JAUZNX010000009.1, from coordinate 35,819 downwards.
CTCATCGGTGCGCTTGCTGCCCTCATGACGGCATTCTACATGTTTCGGGTGATCTATCTGACTTTCTATGGTACGGAGAGATTCGACACCGATCACCATGAACCGCATGAAGTCGATTGGCGCATGTGGCTGCCACTCGTCGTTCTTGCCGCACTCTCGATCGGTGCCGGATTCCTTGGGATGCCTTCTGTTTTTGGAGCGGGGAATTGGTTCGAGAAATGGCTCGAGCCGGTCGTTTCACGAGGAGAGGAAATTTCGAAGGTAGCGGGAGCCGCCGAAGGCGCCGGACTCGAGTGGGCCTTAATGGCGGTCTCGGTTGGAATTGCCGTTGCCGGTATCCTGCTTGCCGCTCGGTTCTACAAGCGCCGCCTGACGCTCGCTAAGGATGAGGCTCAACTTGGTGCCGCATACCAGTTAATGCACAATAAGTTTTATGTCGATGAGCTGTACGACAAGACCGTCATCCAGCCTATCTACAACGTCAGCAACGGCTTCCTCTATAAGATCGTGGACGTGCGTGTCATCGATGGTATCATCAATGGCCTCGCGCATATCACAGAGATTGGCTCTGGCATGATCCGGCGCATCCAGACCGGCATTGTGCAGAACTACGCAGTGCTGATCGTAGTCGGACTGTTTGTGCTCGTAGGATATTTGGTGATGTTTTAATCTATGCTATCACTCTTAATATTTTTCCCGCTCATCGGCGCTTTGGCTGCGCTGGCGGCGCGGAAGGCGGAAACTGCGAAGTGGGTCGCGCTCATTACGAGCGTGATCGCATTCGGGATTTCGCTTTTTGTCTATTCGAATTTCAATCCTGCCGTTGCCGGGTATCAACTGACAGAGCAGTTGCCGTGGGTCTTCACGCCAGGTCTTGCGTTCACGTATTTCGTCGGCATCGACGGCATGTCGATGTTTCTCATCCTGCTAACGACGTTCCTCACGATCATCACGCTGATCGGTACATGGAATTCCGTGACGAAGAATGTGCCTGCTTTTATGGCACTTATGATGGTGCTGGAAGTCGGTATGATCGGCGTATTTTGCTCGCTCGATCTCTTCCTCTTCTATGTGTTCTGGGAAGTGATCCTGATCCCAATGTACTTCATTATCGGTGTCTGGGGCGGGAAGCGAAGAATCTATGCGGCAGTCAAGTTCTTTATTTATACGATGGCGGGCTCGCTCATCATGCTCGTCGCAATTATCTGGCTTGGTATCGAAGCTGGCCGCGTGACTGGGCACTTCACGACCGATCTTACGAAGCTTTACGCCGTCTCCCGTCAATTGCCGATCGACGTACAGCATTATCTTTTCCTTGCATTTGCCCTGAGTTTCGCAATCAAGGTACCGATCTTCCCGCTCCATACGTGGTTGCCGGATGCGCATACCGAAGCGCCGACTGCTGGCTCGGTCATCCTGGCAGGAGTCCTGCTTAAAATGGGCACCTATGGACTCATCCGCTTCTGCCTGGGCCTTTTTCCGCAAGCGAGCTTCGATTATTCCACCCTGTTTTGCGTGCTTGGCGTGATCGGCATTATCTATGGTGCCCTCGTCTCGATGGTGCAGACAGACGTGAAGCGACTTATCGCATATTCATCGGTCGCCCACATGGGCTTTATCGTGCTAGGCATCTTTTCGATGACGCGCGAGGGCTTGCAAGGTGCACTCGTGCAGATGATCAATCACGGCCTTTCGACTGGTATGCTCTTCCTGATGTTTGGCATGATTTACGATCGTCGGCATACACGTGAGATTTCAGAATATGGCGGACTTGCGAAGACCATCCCACTGTTTGCGACGTTCTTTGGCATTGCCGTGATGTCGAGTGTCGGCTTGCCGGGACTCAACGGCTTCATCGGTGAGTATCTTACGATGATGGGCGCATATTATTCGCCGGTACTGAATACGTGGTCATACGCAGTCTGGAGTGCCTCAGGCGTGATCCTGGCCGCCGTTTACCTGCTCTGGATGTATCAGCGATTCGTCTTCGGTCTGCCGAAGGGTGCTTCACCGGCCGGTCATGGACACGCCCATGCCGTTGAGAGTCACCATGATGGCCATGCAACACCCGATCTTTCCTGGCGCGAACTCGTCGCGGTCGTGCCGATGGTGGCGTTTATGCTGTGGATCGGCATCCAGCCAATGAACTTCATGCAGATGAGCGAAAAGACGATGTACAAGATGTCGGACGATTTGCTGAAGCTGAAGGAAGGGTCTGTCGTAACCGTGACATACACAACACCGGCAGAGGCCATTGCGCAGAAAGTGAAATAACAATCTATGCCATTTCAAGTTAGCGCTCGAGATTTTTATGGCGTCATGCCGCTCCTGATCCTTGCGGGGACAGGATTGGTTGTGCTCATGTGGGACGCATTCGAGAAAGTCCCGTCCAGAATTCCGCTCTTCCTCACGCTGTTGGGCGCGGTGGCAGCGGGTGCCGCAGGTATTGTCAACATGGATAATACTGGCCACATTTTCAACGGCATGATTCTTAATAACGGCTGGGCGAATTATTACTCAGTGCTGTTTTCGGTCGGAGTCATCATGGCGAGTCTGCTGGCCGAACGGTATCTTCGGGATGAAGAGATTTTGGTTGGCGAGTTCAGCGCACTGGTCCTTTTCTCCGCTTGCGGCATGATTATGCTCGCCTCGGGTAACGATCTCATCGTGACGTTCCTCGGTCTGGAGACAATGTCCATTGCGTTCTATGTGCTCGCGGGTTTGTTCCGCCGCCGTCGAGAGTCGAACGAAGCTGCACTCAAGTACTTTCTGCTCGGCGCGTTTTCGACCGGATTCTTCCTCTATGGTATCGCTCTGATATACGGCACGTTCGCCACGACGAACCTGGATGCGATCACCGCTGCGCTGTCCATTCCTACCACAGCGAATAGTGCGCTGAGCAGCCCGATGTTCTGGATGGGTGTTGGCATGTTGCTCGTTGGATTCTGCTTCAAGATTGCAGCATTCCCCTTCCATCAATGGGCGCCGGATGTGTATGATGGCTCCCCGACCGTTGTCGCGGGCTTCTTCTCGACCGCAGGCAAAGCCGGTGCATTTGCTGCGCTGGTGCTCATCATCAACATCGCGATGGGACCGTTGGCGAACGACCCCGCGGCGTACCACAAAATGCAGATGGTGCTTGGTATCCTGGCGCTCGCATCGATGTTCTATGGCAACATCACAGCGCTCGCACAGACCAACATCAAGCGTATGCTCGCTTATTCGAGCATCGCGCATGCGGGTTATATGCTGCTTGGCGTCGCCGCGATGTCGCGACAAGGAGCAACCGCCGTAACAATCTATCTCACGGTCTATACCTTTATGCAGATGGGCGCGTTCGGGGTTGTTGGACTGCTCGAGCGAGAAGGTGGCAAGGGGCTCGACCTAAACGACTATGCCGGACTTGGCCGCCGACGTCCCTGGGTCGCATTTGTTATGTCCATCATGATGCTATCGCTCACTGGGATTCCGCCGTTCGGTGGCTTCTTCGGAAAGTACTATGTCTTTACGGCCGCGATTGGCAGCGGATTGACACTGTTTGCGATACTCGGTATGGTCGCCACGCTCATTTCTGTATTCTTCTATCTGCGGATTATGGTCGTAATGTACTTCCGTGATGCGGAAGCCATCGCCCACGATGAAGTGGAGCAGGGAATCGTAGTTGGCAGCGGCGGCGCTCTTTCCGTCAGCGGGGTAGGCACGATCACCGCATGGGTCGCTTTGGCCATCGCAACGGTTGGCATCTCGATCCTCGGCCTCCTCCCCTCAATCCTGACAAACCTCTCGCAGAGCTTTTACGCACGGTAAAGCAAATTAGACCGTAGTGGCGCGGAAATAGCGCCACTACAGCAACACCCTAGAAGTCCTGCCGCACCATTCCGACAACACGGAATGCGAGTTTGCTCTCGCCGACCGGCGGTTTATCGAGATAGATGGGAAAGTCGATCTGGAAATTAGCCCGCTCAAGATCGATATCGAGCGCGCGCTCCATTCGCCCGAAGAGTCCTTCCCATCGCAGTCCAATACCGAGATCGCTCTTCAGCTCATCATGAAGGTTGTTCGCATTCACATCATTGGAGACGACACCCGCATCGGCGAATAGCACAAGACCAAATGGCTTGAAGATATTGCCAACGATTGGTATCTCTCTTAGGAGGCTGAACGGAAACATCGAGTAATTGCTAATCTCGAACGTCCCACTTGCGGCAGCGCGGCCGATGTCATTGCCACGACCAACGTATCCTCGCACGAGCGGACCGCTCACCGTCGCATTGCGAATTTTGTCCCGCACGCCCGAGCCGAAGTTCGAGCCGTAAAGATCGGTGAAGTGATCGAGATCGCTTGGACTCGCGAGTTGGAACATGGTCTGCGCGGGGATGGAACCACCAGCTGGTTGCTCGCTGCCACCGAACAGCCTCGCGAGCGCCGACCAATCGGAGGTGATGCGCTGGCGGTCGATTAGCAGTCCAGCAATCTTCGTGTAGGTGTTGCGTGGATCGCCTAAGCCATCTTCGAACTGTGCGGCGATTGTGACGTGGTTGGTTGGGCCAGATGCACTCACGGAATAGCCAACGTGTCCGCGATTGAGAGGTGGCAGGGCAATTACATCCTGGCCAATCAAATGAGCGCCTGAAACATCGACTCCCCCTTCGAAGATATCGATAGGCTCGGTTGTTCCAGGCCTGTTTACGAGATAAGAAAATTGGAATCCCAGATACTGAAATCCGTACTTCTGCGGATAATCGGCAGGCGCGAGCAGTAGGTCAAGATCGGTTTGAGGCGAGAGGCAATCGAGCACGGTATGATACTGCAGCGCAGCACCATTCAGAATGTGATCGAAATGATTGAGGCTGACGCGCGGCCCGATTGCGATCCTGTCCGTGCGGTCAAGATAGCTGCCCAGGAAGGTCCAGCCCAACAGCCAGCCCGAAGAGAAGTCACCCGATAATGGCCAGACGTATGGCGCGGAGCGGATTGCATATTTATCAATCGGCTTGACATCGCCGAAGACTTTGGGAATCAGGCCAACTTCCATCGGCGGCAGCCAACTGCTCGTGTTGTTGAGCCTGTTGGTCTCCTTCAACTCGCGCGAGGGATTGATCTCGACACGAGTTGGATGTTTTGCGAAGGTGTAGGTGTATGTCCGCTCATCCGCGACTGTCCGCAACCAATCATCGACAGGAATCCACCTTTGTTCGGTCGTGCCATCATCGAATGTAAAGACGAGATCGAGCGGCATGACGCAGCGCTGTTTTCTCGCGATAGTAACCTTCGCTATAAAGACAGTCTGCATGATGGGTATAACGGGGTCTCCTCCGGACGCCACCACCATTAGAGTGTCGCTGACATGGAAATCCTCGACTGCATAATCCAGCTTCCACGTCTTGTTGAACCACTCATCGAAGAACCAACGGAGATCGCCTCGGGCGCGGACGCGGTTCGTGTCCCCTTCGGTGCGCTCGATGTCCTCAGCGGCATTCAGCAGATCATCGGGATAGGGATGCTTGAAGCGCCAGCGCTGATAGTACAAGTGCATGAAGTCATCGAACGCCTTCTCGCCCATCGTATAGCGCAACATAAAGAACACGCTCGATGTGTGAGGATAGGTTGCCTCGGCATAATCGCGATAGCTGAGATAGGCGTCGGCTTTCTGCTCGCTCGGCTCCTGGTTGCCGATGAGTTGGTGCATCAGCGCATTGCGATAGTTCGCTGTACGTTCGTCGTCGTTAAAGCCAAGTCCGGGACCGAAAGAGTTATTCCACCGACCGAAGTATTTCTCCTGCACGAAGGTCGTGATGAACGTATTGAACCCCTCGTCCATGTAGCCGTAGTCGGTCTCGTTCGAACCCATCATCATCGGGTACCACTCGTGCCCAAGCTCGTGCATCATCGTGTTATGCTGCCAGTGATAGGTGGATTCGTTCTCGGACGGCCCAACGAAGACGATGCCGGGGTACTCCATGCCGCCTTCATACGTCTCGCATAAGAACATGTTGGGATAGGCATACTTACCTGCAAATTCCGAGTTTGTCTGTTCCGTAACAAGCACGATCTTCGCTGCTTCCTTGCTCCAGAATTCATGTGAGCTGTTCCAGTAGACCGCATGGTGCATTACGCCGCCATCGAAGACGGCATCCCAAATATAGGCTTCATCCGCGCACCAGGCAAAGTCTCGAACTGAATCTGCGTGAAATTTCCAGGTGCGGGTCGGCTCACCTTTCTTGATTGGAGTATTCTGGAAACTGGAGCGATCGGAAATGTGAACGATAGAATCCGGATGTGCGTGGGCAAAATCGAGATGCTGGTTGACCGAGTCCGGCAGGATGTCCTTCGCATTCGTCTGGAATCCCGTCGATACAACGGTGCTGAATCGCTCCGGCATCTTGAGCGAGACATCAAATGAGCCATAGTCCGTGTAGAACTCGCCCATCCCGATATACTGATCGGGATGCCAACCGTGATTATCATACACGCAGACCTGCGGATACCACTGCGCCGTCGCAAAATTGCGTGCGCCCTTGTCATGCCAGCCCCAGGTCGAACGGACACCATAGTTTGGAAAGATTGCATGCCACTCGAATCCGATCTTTCGCGTCGCGCCTGGCATGAGTGGATCGTTCAAGAAGACGCGCATGATAGTGTTGTCGATTTCATAGCGCACGGGGCGGCTATCTTTGCCACCATCTCCGACAGTCAGTGCTTTGATGTCGATACCGCCACGCCCATATTTCGAATCTGGCGAGTGATCGCGGTTCGGCGCGCGCTCACCGTAGCTGCCTGAGCGGAAGAGATTCCAGTAGAGATGGAAGTATAGCTCGTGGAGTGTATCCAGTGAGTTATTCGTGTAGAGTAGCCGGCCTTGCCCGCTGAGCGCGGGAGATGAGTAGTCATCCTCGAACGTGGCATCGAGCGTATAGTGGACACCCTGCTGAAAGTACGGAATGCCCGTCGCGGCCGACTGGGCGTGAAGGATCGAGCTGATACCAAGGATGAAGACGACAGGGATGGAGACAAGTAGTTTTAGACGCATGAGCAAAAATACGAAAGAACCCTGCGTGTAGGTGCAAGCTCCCGCTTGCACCGCTCTGACTGCGGCAAACGACAGGCATTCAAGCTGGGGCTCGGCCTCTATACGAGGTTGCGAATCCGTGCAACATCTTTAGCCTTCGTTGCTGTTTAGGGCCGCCGAAACGCGGACCGTCTCCGGACGTATTAGCTGCGGATTTAATGGCGGATGATCACTCATCCTTACCCGTGCAATAATCTTATCTCTCATTCGTCACAGACCGGATGATTTTGGCTCGTCAGCTCACAATGTTGGCTATTATCGCGCTTGTCGCGCCGCTCTCCCTGAGCGCTCAGCAGAGGGTGGATGATCGGTCATCCACCCGGCGTACCCTTTCGCTCGATGAGGCGATCGATGCCGCACTCCATCGCGGCGAAGAGGTGCAGATCGCGGAGGCCGGGGTCCGGGCGGCTGAAGGCGGCATTGCGGTTGCCACAAGCGGGATGCTCCCGCAGATTGCCGCCTCTGCCAATTACACCCGAACGCTGAAGTCTCAGTATAGCATGTCCACCAACGCACCGGACACGTCACAGATCTCGAAGGCGCTCTCATCGCTGTTTTCGAGCTTTCCATTTGGCAAGGAGAACGTGTGGACGCTCGGACTGACCGCCTCGCAAAGCATTTTCACTGGGGGTCGGCTTTCGGCCCAGCGCGAGGCCGCACAGGCACGGAAACGGTCGGCGGACATCGATCTTACGGCAGCGGAGGCCCAGGTCATGCTGAATGTGACTCAAAGTTATTACGACGCCGAGTTGTCTGACACATTAGTCCAAATCTCGCAGGACGCCCTGAAGCAGGCCGAGGAGGTGTACAAGCAAGTGCAGCTTGCGTATGAGGTAGGCGAAAAAGCCGAGTTCGATGCCCTGCGCGCGAAGGTCGCTCGCGACAATCAAATTCCGATCCTGCTGCAAAGCCAAAGCGACCGTGCCCAGGCGTACTACCGCCTCAAGCAATTGCTGAATTTCTCGCTCGACGATTCGCTTGTGCTCACCACCCCCGTGGTCGATTCGCTTGCGCGGTTTGCGTCACGAAGCGACACTGCTGAGGACGCGCGCGCTCCGGTCCGGCAAGCGATGGAGAATATCACGGCAAGCGACGCGCAGATCCGCATTGCCGAAGCTGCGCGCTGGCCCCAGATTACAGCGAGTTCGTCGTATTCACCGGTTGCGTACCCCAATCAGTTCTTCCCAAACAACAACGATTGGCTTTCGAACTGGACTGCGGGGGTTACGCTCTCGCTACCGCTCTATACGGGTGGGAATATCGGTGGCAACATCGATCAGGCACGCGCTACGCGCGATCAGGCCAGTGGCCGGCTCGAGCAGGCTCGCGAAGCAGCGGCCATGGATGCGCGAAGCTCCATTGATGCGTTGCATACATCTGAGGCGAACTTGCGCTCGACGGCAAGCACCGCATCGGAAGCTGCGCGCGCATACGAAATTGCACATCTGCGGTACACGCAAGGAATCTCAACTCAATTGGAGCTTGACGACGCACGCTTGCAGGAAGAGCAATCCCGCGCGAACTGGGCGCGTGCCGTCCGTAACTATCAGGTCGCGCGCGCAAAACTGGCGTTACTCAAGGACTTGCCGGTCAGCCCGGCACAGGCTGCCGCACCCCTGCAAGGAGCGGTTATGCAACAGTCTTCACCTTCACTACAGTCGTCTGCTGGTCCATCGGCCTCGTCCGCGATGGGAGGATCGGCGTCGCCTACGGGACAATGAAATACATTCCTTATCTTGTCATAGTAACGTTCATTTCGTTGGCGGCCTGTAAAAAGGCACCGCCACCCCCACCGCCGTCAGCGGTGCAGGTTGGCGCGGAAGGGTATGCCGTCGCGACTGAGGGCGCCATCGAGAGTGGCCCAAGCATTTCGGGCACGCTTGTTCCTCGCGATCAAGCGGTCGTACGGGCTCAGATCTCTGGCTCGGTGCTCAAGGTCTTTGTCGATCAGGGGCGGAATGTCAAGGCCGGCGAAATCATCGCGACGATCGACAATAGCGCCCTGGGTGAGGCCGTCCAAAGCGCCAGGAATGCTGTTACCAGTGCTCAGAATAGTTTGGATGTAGCGAAGCGTGAACAGGACCGTCAAGAGAAGCTGGTCACGGCGGGAGCGATCAGTGAGCAATCGGTCGATCAGGCGCGCCGCATGACGATCGCCGCGGAGGCTGCACTCTCGCAATCCAAAACGCAACTCGCGAACGCACAGAAGCAATTTTCCTACGCCACGTTACGCGCTCCTTTTTCGGGGGTCGTTAGCGAGAAAAATGTCGCCGCTGGAGACGTGGTACAACCCGGTACTCCGATGCTGACCATCGTCGATCCTTCGACGCTTGAACTGCAAGGTGCAGTACCTGCCAATGCGATCGGACTCGTGCATACCGGACTCGAGATTCAATTCAGCGTGACCGGCTATCCGGGAAGGCAGTTCCTCGGTAAGATCGCGCGGATTAATCCTGCCGCCGATCCCATGACGCGGCAAGTTCGCATTTATGCCGAAATTCCAAATACTGGACGCGCGCTGGTCGCGGGACTCTATGCGGAGGGCCGCGTTGCAAGCGAGCACAAGACGACGTTAATGTTGCCCGTGGATGCTGTCGATCGCAAGACGATCACCCCAGCGGTCATACGAATTGTAAACGACGTCGTGCAACGCGTGCCCATCACACTTGGGACACTCGACGAGCAGAACAATGTGATTGAAATCACATCGGGCATTTCGGTTGGGGATACCGTATTGCGTGGCCCGGCGCGCGATATTGGGCTTGGGACCCACATCAAGATCCTGCCGCCAAAGTCATAACGTCAACGCCGCAGCACTTTAGCACGTCGCATGTTTATTTCAGATTTTGCTATCAAGCGCCCCGTTGTCACGATCACGACGATGTTGGCGCTCGTCATCTTTGGCATTTTCGCGCTCAGGAGTCTACAGATCGACGAATTTCCCGACGTATCTGCGCCGTTCGTAATGGTGATGGTCCCGTACCCCGGTGCCTCTCCCGAGCAGGTCGAGCGTGAAGTCGTCGTCCGTATGGAGCAGGTATTCGGTTCGATCAGCGGAATGGACGTGATGAACTCGAAGTCGATGGACGGCTTTGCCATGATCACCTGCCAGTTCGTCTTCAGCAAGAATCCGGATCAGGCGATGCAGGACGTTCGAGATGCGATCAGTGGCATCCAAAACGATCTGCCGCTGGAGATGAAGCCGCCGATCCTGAAGAAGTACGATCCGGATGATTTGCCGATCGTTTCGCTGATCCTTCGCTCTCCTGGAATGTCGCCGGCGGATCTGACATCGATGGCCGATCCTGGTATCACGAAAGAAATTCGCGCGATCAATGGTGTCGCGCAAGTTACTGTTAGTGGGGCGGTCAATCGTGAGATCTCGGTGAACGTGCGGCCCGCGGATCTCGAAGCTAATGGCGTGAGCGTGGCGCAAGTCGTCCAGGCGCTCCAAACGCAGAATCTCGCAGCGCCCGTGGGCGCTCTCGAAAATCCGCAGGTCGAGCAATCGATTCGGCTGCAAGGCCGTATCGAAGATCCCGAGCAGTTTAAGCTAGTGCCTATCGCAACCCGCAACGGCCAGGTGGTGCGCCTTGGAGACGTTGCCGACGTCCGCGATACCGCGAAGGAAGCCCGTTCACTGGCACTCTTCAATGGTGTTGAAGCAGTGGGTTTAGATATCACCAAATCCAAAGGTGCGAGCACAGCAACCGTCTCGAACAACGTCAAGGCTGCGATTGATGATATCAAGAAGACTCTTCCACCCGGGACGTCGCTTGAAGTCATCAAAGATGCGGGCGAGCGTGTCACGCGATCGGTCAACAACGTGAAGGAGACACTCTTCGAAGGCGCATTTCTGACGGTGTTAGTCGTATTTCTCTTCCTTAATTCGTGGCGATCCACGGTCATAACCGGTATTGCGTTGCCCGTTTCGGTGCTGGCCGCGTTCATCGCAGTTATGGCGGCAGGCTTTACTCTGAACGTCATGTCGCTGATGGGACTTTCACTTGCCATCGGAATCCTGATCGATGATGCGATCGTCGTTCGAGAAAATATTGTACGACACGTAGAAATGGGAGAGGATCATTTCACAGCATCGCACACTGGCACAAATGAGATCGGACTCGCAGTGACCGCCACGACATTTTCGATCGTAGCAGTCTTTGCGCCCGTGGGATTTATGAGCGGCATTTCGGGGCAGTGGTTCAAACCCTTTGCTCTGACGATTGCATGCGCCGTAATGGTCTCGCTGTTCGTGAGCTTCTCGCTGGATCCAATGCTTTCGGCATACTGGCCCGATCCTCAAACGGAAGCACATGAACGCCGCAACTGGTTGGCGCGATTACTCGACCGATTCAATAATTGGTTTAACCGTCAGGCCGATAAGTACCGCAATGTTGTCGCCTGGGCGCTCGATCATCGATGGTCGATGGTCGGACTCGTCGTTGTCGTATTCTTCGGCGCAATCTTTTTGCAGGCGAAGTTTGGAGGCTCCGGCTTCGCGCCCAGCAGCGATCGTTCGGAGCTGACGCTCTCGGTTGAAACGCCGCCCGGTTCATCCCTTGACTATACGCGGTCGAAATGCGATGCGCTGACTAGTCTTATACGTGCCCACAAGGAAGTCCCGTACGTTTACACAACGATCGGAAATACGGCCAATGCCTTCGGCGGATCATCCAGCGCAGGGGACGTTACGCAGGCGAGCATCTATATCAAGCTGGTGCCCAAGAGCGATAGACATATCTCGGCCGATGCGTTTGCTGCAAATCTCCGGCAACAGATTACAGCGATCGGAGGCGTAAAATGCAACATCTTCACGAACCCGTGGGGGGCGACCCAAAAGGAAATCCAATATCAGATTCGCGGCACGAGCGATGCCAGTATGGAGCAAGCCGCAGAAATGATTGAAGATGTCTTTCATCACACGAAAGGCGCGGTCGATGTGGGTCTTTCGACAAAGGGCCAGAAGCCAGAGGTTGAAGTTAATCTCCGACGTGGATTGATTGGCACAATGGGACTATCGGTTGGGCAGACCGCCCAATCACTCATGCCCGCATTCGCCGGGCTTAAGACGGGTGATTGGGTCGACCCCAACGGCAAGACCCGCGACGTCACGGTGCGGCTCGCAGCCTCATCGCGTGCGAATGTATCGGATCTTCTGAAAGTACCAATTGTCGTCGGAGGCGCTGGTGCCGGTGGAACAGCCACGCCAGGGATCGTGCCAGCCGTCGGGACGCAACAAGGTTCGGCCGTCCTGCCACTCGGTCAAATTGCAGATATTAAGGAGGGCGTGGGACCTGCCGAGATCGATCATCTCGATCAGGACCGGGTGATCAATGTGGAGGCCAATACTTCCGGCCGTTCGCTTGGTGAAATTCGAACTGACCTTCAGAACGGCATCGCGAAGCTTCAATTGCCAGCAGGGATTCAAATTTCTAACGGTGCGCAAGCCAAGAATCAGGATGAACTGGCGGGTTCGATGGGCGCAGCGCTTGGCCTGGCGATTCTTCTCATGTACTTAATCCTTGTCGTGCAATTCGGCTCGTTCCTCGATCCGTTGGCTATTCTCATCTCGTTGCCGCTTTCGCTGATCGGCGTCGTACTGATGTTACTGGCCACGGGCGACTCGCTCAATATCATGTCGATGATCGGCGTGATGATGTTAATGGGCGTGGTGGCAAAAAATGCTATCCTCCTCATTGACTTCGCAAAATGGCAGCATGAAAAGGGTATGCCGCTTCGGGAGGCGCTCATAGAGGCTGGACGGATCCGCTTGCGTCCGATTCTGATGACCACGCTTGCTCTCATTGCGGGCATGCTACCAGTCGCAATCGGGGCTGGTGAGGGTGCCGATTTCCGCGCGCCGCTCGGCCGGGCAGTCATTGGCGGAGTAATTACTTCCACGATTCTCACACTCGTTGTGATTCCCACCATTTATGAACTGTTCAGCGGTTGGAGAGACCGATTCCGCGCACGGTTTGGCCGTAAGGCAACGGCACATGCTCCCGCATCGGTTGAGGCTGCCGTTCTCGAAAGCTAAGCCGAATCACGGAAGAGATGCTCTTGCCGAACAACTGATAAGCGCGCGCGGTTAGCATTTCGATGCAAAGCGTTTGGGACGAAGCGCATGATGACTTGAAGCCGAGAGTCCACGAGTCAGGGACGGTCAGCGTGCATGCCAGTGATACTGGCGCGCTTGGTTCGCTGAGTTACCGCGACCCGTTGGCAATTCTTGGGACCATGCCGTATCCAGAAGAGCCATGGTGGCAGAGACTCTCACCCTCCACCATCTTCGTTCTGCTAGCTTCGGCGATTGCAGTCTTGTTTCTTGGTCATGAACTTCTGATCGCGGGTGATTTGGGGTTCCCAAAGGATCAGGCATGGACGGATCAAGTCTATGCTCGCAATTTTTTCCATCACATCGATTTCGAGTTCAATTCCGGCGATCGGACCGCAAGTCCGTCCGCGCCGTTTTGGATCGTATTTCTCTCGTTCGGACTTGGACTGTTCCACGATCCGCTCATTGCCGGAAAATTACTAGGCGCGGTATTTCTTTTCTTGGCCGGCTATTATAGTTTTCGCGCCCTGAAGGCCATTGGGATTGAGCATGCTGCCGCTCTGCTCGGCGGTACTCTCATCATGACAGCCCCCGCAATGGCCTGGGCGGAACTCTCGGGATTGGAGACCTGCCTGGCCTCGGCACTTATCCTTGGTGCTATATGGTGGCTGGTTGCCGGAAGCCGAGAACACGAGAAACATCATTGGACGCATGGCGCGATCGCTGGAGGGATCTTTGCGCTTGCAGCACTTACTCGACCAGAGTCCGCCATTATCTTTATCACAGTCTTGATCAATGCGCTCTTCACTTCCCCGCGTCCATGGAAGAATGCGGGTATTATGCTGAGTGTATTTGTGCTCACGATCGCGCCAATTGGAATAACGAACTTCGCTATTGGAGGGACATTTCTACCGCCATCATTTCTCACGGGAATCACAACATCCTCGGCGATCTCCCTAATAGGAAGTGGTGAGTTTCAGAGATCGGCCTCGCAGATCTTCTTGAGTGTTGTTGGTATTTTGGTAATGATTCGCGACGTGTATCTTCCCGAGAATCCTCTCTGGATCATTACGATCCTGCTAGCGTTCATCTCGCGTTGGAGGCGTCCGCTCATTCGCCGCGATGCGGTCGATTCACTTCTTTCGCTCGTGGCATTGGTTCTGGTAATCTTCCCGTACATAAGGGCTTTGCTGTTTGGGACGAGTGCGTCGGGCACTAGTCACGAATCGGCAACTGCCTTTGTGCTTCCGCTCTATCAACTTGCTGGTATTCTTTCGCTTGTGGCACTGGTTCGTCGGGAGTTGTTTCGTTCAGTTACGACAAAGCAGATCCTTTCGGTCATGGCAATTGCGGTCTTGGCATTGGGGCTGACTCTGGGTCTTGGTTATGAAGCGTGGAATGCTCTCGAGTTCGTCCTTCTGTTACTTCTGACCGGCTTGTTCTATATGATTGCCCTGCGCCATGCCGGCATTCGGCTTGGCAAACCAGAGTTGGGTCACATTGTGCTCGAAGCAGATAGAATGAAAATGACGTTTCATCGTGATGAAGATATGGGTGCCGCGCAATTGTCGGAACCCACGATCAGAGTGTTGCGTGGAGTGCTGTTGATAGCGCTGGCAGCAAATATGGCACTATTACCGCACGTCGCGCACAAGTTCGGGCATGATGTCCAGTTGGCCAATACGACGGAAGTCAAGATGGCGCGTGTGATTGCCAGTATGACTCAGCCGAATGATATTATCGCGACCAACGCGCCGGGGGCAATGGGATTCTTCTCGGAGCGACGTGTACTCGATTTGAGCGGTACACTGATGCCGATGGATGATTTCTCATCGGCCAAATATCTTGCCTGGTTTGGCGATCCTCAGACAAAACCGGAAAAGTCAGCCCTGAAGCAGGAGTTCGCGATCGATTCTAAAGCCGTTCTCTATCGATATATCGGGTGGCCTTAAGATCTCGGCCCGTAGGCTACGACCTCAATAGAATCCATCCCATAGCTGTTCGAGGTGATCGTGATTGTAGCACGATTCGTATCGGCCGACATGTGGGATGGCAGCACAGAAATCTGAATGTTGGAATGGTCACCGGTCGTATCCGGCGGGAATTGGAGCCACGCCGAAGCAGAGCTCGGAGTAATCTTTGAAGTCCAGGTAAATGGACATGTGCAGGAATGCGTAATCGATATCGTCGAACCAGAATCACCCTTGGCAAACACAACGGAGCGCGGACTTACAGTCATATACTCTTGTGTGATTGGAGGATTGGTCAGACAACCAGCCACAACTGGGGATAATAGGAAAAGCAGACGGAGTAATTTCATAGTGATGTAACATCCCTTTCTCGTTTAAGCGCGTCAGCGGCATTGACCGTGTCGAAAAAACTCGAATGGCGCTTTCGTCCCGAGCGTTGCTTGCGTTTTCGGACCTTCAGTACGTAGAGCGTCTGATTCAAGGCCAGTGTTAGAGCGAAGGGCACAATGAATGAGGCAATAGTAAGGACCAATGAAGTCGAATCGTCGCTGGAAGGCCGCCGAAGAAAAACCCAGTGAAAAAATGATGTGAAGAGTGCACCGGCTACAAGCGATATCGCCCAGAACCATGGCTTGAGGTAGTGCTGGTAATAAAAGAGGCCCATAATCAGGCCAAAGAACATGCCGATGATCCCGACTGAAATGCCGTCTGGGATTACGAAGTCCTTGCCTTTGAGAAGAATAAATGCAATCATCGCAGCCTGGGGCTAGTAGCGAATGAAGGAGCTACGTTTAAAACAGGCGAACTCATTACACAGTGCGTGCAAACCGCAATGTGTCTAATCTCATCCTTTCGAAATCTGTTCCGCTTGGATTACCTGTTGTTCCCCGGCAAGCAGGGCTTCCAGGGCTTCGCGTGGTAACGTACGTAGCCGAGGGACGTTCCGCAGGTAGAGCATGGCCGGAACCGCAAAACAGAGCAGCACCGCCGCATTGATCCGGAAGGCGTCCGCAACGCCTAAAAACTGGGCAAGCCAACCGGCAAATAGACTCCCGAACGGGAACAGCCCCGCAAATGCCAGCGTGTAGATGCTCATGACACGACCCCGAAGATGATCGGGTGTCCGGCGCTGAAGAGTCGTATTTGCCGTTATGAAAAAGGTGATGATGCCCCAACCAATACAGACGAGAGCGACGACAGCCATCCAGATGGAAAGCGCGAACGATAGTGTGACAAGTCCGACGATAAATGCTCCGAGTCCAACAAAGAGCATGCGGCGAGCATCGAATCTACTGCCAAATGCCGCTTGCGAAAGCGCTGCCAACAATGCACCAGCACCATTCGCAGCAAGCAGTGCACTATAGACCGAGGATCCACCACGAAGCAGGTGGTCGGCCACGACTGGCAAATTCACCGTATAGCTCCATCCGAAGAGAGTCATTCCCATGACGAGGAACATCAGCGCGCGCAATTGGGGAATTCGGTTCAAGTATGCAATACCTTCTTTCATAGCGCTCCAGCGCGTGACATTTAGAGCTCGTTTCCGGATCTCTAGGCGATCGAAGCGCATCATCATGAGCCCTAGTATCACCGCAATATACGAGATCCCATTCAGGAAGAAGCACATGTCGATCGAGAGCGCGTAGATAATATATCCGGCGAATGCTGGGCCAATCAGGCGCGCAGCATTGAAGACTGCCGAATTGAGGGCCACGGCATTTGTCACGTCTTCCTTGCTAGCCATTTCCACGACAAATGCCTGGCGCGTTGGCATATCGAATGCGTTGACGATCCCAAGCAGGAAATTCGCGATGCCAATTACCACAACCGTGGCATTGCCGGTCCAAATCGCTACGGCAAGCAAGATGGCCTGCACCCCAGCCGCAGCTTGGGTCCAGACGAGGATTCTGCGTTTGGGGTGCTCATCGGCGAAGGTGCCGGCCAGCACAGAGAAAAAGAGTACTGGGATCGAACCCAAAAAGCTGACAATACCGAGCGTCATGGCGTTCTTCGTCAGCGAATAGACGAGCCAGGCCAGCGCGGTATTTTGCAGCCACGTGCCGATCAGCGAAATGAGTTGACCGAAAAAGAAAAGACGATAATTCGGATGGCGGAGCGAGCGGAATGTTCCGCTGAGCAAATTTTGTGGTGCATGCTTCAGCTTGCGCCAGCTCACATCGGGCAATAATGCTTTTCCATTGAATTCCATTCGTGTATTGTGTCCGGTGCTACGTGCGTTGACACGGGCAGGTTTCCAGAGACCGTTTGGGAATTCTGGCCTTCTGATAAGACTTATGTATTGACTAAGCCAGATCGAACCCATGATGAGTCAGTCAAAATCCACCCTACCAAACTTCGATACTCTTTGGAATTATGGAGATCCCGGCGAGACGGAGCGGCGCTTTCGTGAGCTCCTGCCAGCCGCTGAGTTGTCGCATGATGCGGAGTATCTCGCCCAATTGCTGACACAGATCGCCCGTTGCGAAGGACTCCAGGGCAAATTCGAGATGGGCCATGCCACGCTAGACGCAGCCGAGCAACTGATTTCTAAGCACGATCTACGACTTGCTCGTGCCCGGTACCTCCTTGAACGTGGCCGAGCGTATAACTCATCCAATCAGCGCGAGAGCGCTCTGCCACTCTTTCATCAAGCATACGATGTCGCTTCTGCGCTGAATGAGAGCCGTTATGCTGTCGATGCAGTCCACATGATTGCGATCGCGGAGGTTGAGCCAGCGATCCAGCTCGAATGGAATTTGAAAGCGATCGCGCTTGCCGAAGCGACAAACGAGCGGGGATGGCTCTTTGCACTGTACAATAATGTTGGCGAGACATACCTCTCGCTTGGAGAATATGATTCAGCCTATGATTATTTCTCGCGACTTGCCGCGTTGCAAGCCGAGCGTACGGGTTCGCCGGATATGTACACAGTGAAAGATCGTGCAAAGGCCGCGCGGCTCGCTGGACGGATGCAAGAATCCCAAACATTGATGCAACCCATCCTGGATCGTCTTCTAACAGAGGGCAAAGACGACGGTTACATTCGCCAGGAGCTTGCGGAGGCACTCTATTCACTGGGCAAGGGTGAGCTGGCTGGTCCCCATTATGCCATGGCTTTTGAATTGCTTTCGGTAGACGATTGGGTCGTCCAAAACGAACCGCAGCAACTCCAACGCATGCAGAGACTCTCCAAGTAGTCTTTAGCTTTGTTCATTCTTTCATCGAATTTGAACCAACGCTCGCGCCCTGTGCGTTCATGCTTGAGGTAATGCATGGTCACTGACGAACGGTTTCAAGCATTGGGTGAGGAATTGAGACGGGCACGCATCGCGCGTGGCCGTTCGCTCGATGATATTGCCGCGACGACCAAAATTCACCGGCGCCATTTGGAGGCGATTGAATCTGGCGATTTGACCCGAATACCGCAGGGTCCCTATGTCAAGGCGTTTGTTCGGGAGTTCGCTCGCGCTGTCGGAGTGGCTGTGCCAAATGAGTTTGCCTTATTGCCGGGAGCACCACCTGCCTCCCCGAAGGATCCAAAGGTGGTGAGCCATTTAGCCGGCGAACGATCGGCGCCCATCTCCGATGTTGCGCGCGAAACAGCACGGATGGCGAACACCGCAGTCCGGTCGGCCGTCAAATCAGTCACTAAGACGACGGAAAGTGTCGTTCAAATGGTCGAGACTGGTGGGAAGGAGGCCATTGAAGTCTTGACTTCCAAAAGCCTCTGGGATGAGGCCGAGAATGTTCGGCGTGAACGGCACGGCTTGCCACCCCTTCCGATTGAACAGAAAGCTTCGGAGATTCCCATCGAGGAAGCAGCATCAGTATCGTCACCACGAGTACGTCCGGTTCGAACAATTTCCAAACGTGCGACTTATGGTGTGATTGCGTTATTGGCATTGCTCTTTGGTACCGCGATATTCTTTGCGATTCGCATGTATCGGACCGAAGGTGCGAGCACTGCCGTCAAAGGAGAGTATATTCCCGCGCCCGTTGAAACCCCAACCCCTTCGCCGGGCAAGAAACGTACAGCAAGTTCAAACACGGCAGCCACGACTTCGCCGACCGTGCCTATTAAGGACTCGATCCACTTCATCCTTCGGGCGACGCAGCCAGTCTGGGTTTCGATTGCACCAGATGGCGTGCCGGCATATCGGGGCCAGCTTCGTGCGGGAGAGACTCGCACGTTTCGTGCAGCCGAGAAAATCCTGCTGGACATCGGCAATCAGAAATCTGTTGAGATGCAGCTCGACGGTCAACGGCTCTCGAACCTGCCAACTATTCAAAATTCAAGCGTCGTAATACGCGGCTTGGTGTTGATGCGAAACCACGTCAGTCTCGGGGGACGAGAATTGAACTGGAAGTCTCTGACGAGTGTGCCTACTCCTGCGGCTCCAATTGTTGCTGCTCCAGCCGCGCCAATAGTACCAAAGAGCGTACCGGGGAAAGCTCCATCGAAGGCCAAGCCAACCGCGAGGACAGTAAAGACACCCAGTATACAGCCGGTGCGGCCCGTTCCGGTTAAGAATGGCACCAAGCCCCAGCTAAAGCCATCGCAGGCTAAGAATTCCCCCTCGAATCTTCCGTCGGCGACTCCGAAGTCGAAGCAACCCAAGAGCAAACGGAGCAAAGGACCGACCACTGAACTCCACTCCGTTGAACCTGTCCCGCCTGGTCCATAGGTGTGAGCCGCATGTCATACGATGCCATTGCTGAACTTCTCGCACTCAACGAGCCTGATTCCAGGCTCGTATCGAGGGCCTGCCGTTTCGGCCAGATTTGCGCCTTGTTGGCGCTGATGATTGTACTGACAATCCCGGCAAATTGGATATCACCGCTTCATGTTCCTTGGCTGGAACTTCCATCATTTACGCTGGCTCACTTATCCAGTGTCATTTTTTTTGTAACACTCGATCTTTCAGCGTTGCTGCTCTATCAAACGAGGGCCGTTCGGTTACTTCCGATTTTGTGGGCAATCATTCTTGTTATTTATAGTATTATTCTGATCGAATATCTTACGCCAGGTGAGCTTCCATTTGCGGAGTATATTCGATTTCTCGATCCGGCTGAAAACAATAGCAAGATTTCGCCGAACGGTGCACTATGCATGTGGTTCCTCTGCATTGGGCTCTGGCTGACAACCCGAGATAGTACCCTAGCCACCCGAATTGGTCAGGCATCCTGCTTGGCCGCAGCACTTATCAGTGCGCTTGCATTGATTGGGCATGCTTACACGATTGAGTCGCTCTATGGGGTTGCTGATTATAGTGCCTTGTCGTTGCCGGGATCCATGTCCTACTTCCTCCTCTTTTGCGGTATTCTGTTCATCCATCCGGAAAAGGGGATGATGCGGCTGCTTGTGACGCGCAGCGCAGCTGGCGTCATGACGCGGAGGCTCTACGGGCCGGTCATTGTGATTCCTCCGCTGCTCGGGTTTTTCGGGTTGGTTAGCGCCGAGCTGTGGAAATGGTATGATCTGCCCTTCGGAATCGCGTTATTTGCCATTTCCAGCATTCTCTTATTGGCAATTGTCGTAGCCACCACCTCGGTTCGTCTCGAGCAGACTGACCTTTCTCGTGCGAAAGCGGAATCAGAGCTTGGCAGCACGATCGTCGCGCTCGAAGCATCTCGCCGGCAGTTGCGGGAGCTTTCCGCCCATATTCAGGAAGTCCAGGAAGACGAGCGCCTTCGCATCTCTCGTGAAGTCCATGATGAACTTGGACAATCGCTCACGGCGATCAAGATGGACGTGGCACTTTTGCGCAACAGCCTCCCTGCCAGCCAGTTAGGAACCGGATCGGCAAATTCGACAGAAGATGGGCGGCCGAGCGTGCAGCATCGAATGGACTCGATGCTTTCACTTGTGAACTCGACCATTCATTCGGTCCAGAGAATTTCGGCCGAATTGCGACCAAGCCTTCTGGATGATCTCGGCCTTGCTGCTGCCATCGAGTGGCAGGCTCGTCAGTTTGAAGACCGATCGCAAGTCAGGACGACGCTTAACATTGAGGAGGTTTCTCTCGATCGTCCCCGCTCCATCGCAATCTTTCGGATCTTCCAGGAGACCCTGACCAATATCGCCCGACATGCAAATGCCACCACTGCTTCTGTTCGGTTGTATCACGCGGATGGCTCGCTGGTCCTTCTGGTACAAGACAACGGCGTTGGATTCGACGCAAACGAGAAAACGGATTCTCCATCTCTGGGATTGATGGGCATGCGTGAACGGGCGCAACTGGCTGGAGGTACGCTCCTTCTCGAGAGCGAACCGGGCAAGGGGACTCGGGTTCAGCTTACCATGCCCCTGACACCCGAGCCGAACCACACGACATGACACAGGCACAGGCAGATCGAAGGCTTGACGAGCTCCGCAATGAAATTCGGGAGCACGATCGGCTCTATTTTGTTGAAGCGCGTCCGCGCATCAGCGATCGAGAATACGATCGCATGATGGAAGAATTGCGCGATCTCGAAACGAAATTCCCGGAGCTTATTACTCCAGATAGTCCAACGCAGCGCGTCGGTGGCGAGCCAATGAAGCTGTTTCGTCCTGCTCAGCACCATGTCCCAATGCTTTCACTGGCCAACACATATAGCACCGACGAGGTAAAGGCATTTGCGAAGCGCATCGAAGATCTGCTCGGGCGCGAACCGGTCGCCGGGTACACGTGCGAATTGAAATTCGATGGTGTTGCGATGAGCTTGCTCTATTCCGAAGGTCGATTGGTGCGCGGTGCAACGCGTGGTGATGGCACTACTGGTGATGATGTTACGGCCAACGTACGGACCATTCGATCGATCCCATTGGCATTGCAGCCGGATTTGGGTCATGCGAAAGGTACGTTCGAGGTCCGAGGCGAAATATTCATGCCGCTCGAAGGATTTCGGCGGCTCAACGAACATCGCGAGCAGGAAGGTGAACCTCCATTTGCGAATCCACGCAATTCCACGGCCGGTACGCTCAAAACGCTTGACCCGCGCGAGGTCGCAAAGCGTCCGCTTGAATTCAGCGCATACCAATTGCGCTTTGATGATGAGGCTATCGAGCGTTTGCCGGATCTGGATACGCACGCGAAGCGGCTTGCCCTCCTGCGCGAATTCGGATTTCCAGTTTCGAAAGAGACGCAAGTCGTCTCAGGCACGGAAGGGATCATGGAGTTCGCGATGCACTGGCAGGAGCATCGCGAGGAGTTGCCATTCGATATCGATGGCGCAGTCATCAAAGTTAATTCCCTCACCGAACAAGATCAGATCGGGTTCGTCGCGAAGTCACCACGGTGGGCCATTGCCTATAAGTTCGAGACCAAGCAAGCTCGCACTCGATTGCTTGGCATTACACTCCAAGTCGGAAGGATGGGTACGATCACGCCTGTTGCTGAACTGGAGCCGATAGGCTTAACCGGCATTACCATTCGCCGTGCTACACTGCATAACGCTGATGAAATCGAGCGTAAAGATATTCGGATTGCGGACACCGTCATTATCGAGCGTGGGGGGGAGGTTATTCCAAAAGTCGTTGGTGTCGATGCCACGCAACGGTCATCCGATTCCGTGCCATTTAATTTCCCTCGCGAATGTCCCGAATGCGCGAGTAAACTTGTCCGACCGCCGGGTGAGGTGAACTGGTACTGCGAAAATCCTGAATGCCCCGCACAGATCATTGGACGTATCACCCATTTCGCCTCGCGCGGCGCGATGGATATTGCCGGGCTTGGCGATCAGTCTGTCGAACAATTCGCGCAAGCTGGGCTTCTGCATTCTGTCGCAGATATTTACGATCTGCCACAAAAGCGCGCCGAACTGATTGAACTACCTCGGATGGGTGAGAAGAAGGCCGATAATCTTCTTTCCGGTATCGAAGCTAGCAAACAGCGGCCGGTCTCCCGATTTTTGTTTGGGCTTGGCATTCGGCATGTCGGTACGAGTGTCGCGAAGCTATTGATCGATGAATTTGGCTCGATCGATGCGATTGCGGAAGCGTCCGAAGAAGCAATCGACGAAATACCGGGTATCGGTCCTGAAATCGCGGCTAGTATATTTGCCTTTTTCCGCGAACGACGCAATCAAGACTTGTTGCACCGCATGCGCCAGGCAGGACTGCCATTCAAGGGCGAAAAGAAGCTGCGACCTGTCATCAATAGTGAGGGGGATGATTTCTTTGCCGGCAAGACGTTTGTCCTTACTGGCACACTTGCAACAATGACACGCGATGAAGCCAGAGAGAAGATCGAATTGCGCGGCGGAAAGGTTAGTGGGTCAGTCAGCAAGAAGACCCATTACGTTGTCGCGGGTGTGGAAGCTGGTTCGAAACTCGAGAAGGCCAATGAACTTGGTGTGAAGGTCCTTACTGAAGAAGACTTTTCTCGCGAATTGAATACCTAAGGTTGTTCTCATAGTTTGATCATTCGACTTTTATTCTCAATTTGTGATTCCATCCCGCCCTCTTTCGCTCGTTGACATCATCGGTGAGACCCTCTCGATCTCATTCCGGATTTTTCCGCGATATGCGCTATTACTGTTGATTCTCATTCTGCCGGGTATCTCACTCTTCACATACGGCACCAGTGAACTCTCCAGTCAAGCTCTCGTTCGCGCGCGGAGTGATCTGGCACTCAATGATTCGGATGTCACATCGCTTCGGAATGACTTCCGTGTTTGGATGGCGAAACAAAATCCAATGATCGAGCAGGAGGAGCGCATCTTTGGTGTTCCGGATACGATCCTCGCGCCGGGGAGAGTCTCGTTGCATCAGGTGCGGGAATATTTTGAATCCAACCTATCGCAATTCTCGAACGCTTGGGTGCTTCTCGGCGCGGGAGGCCTGCTCCTTTTGCTGGGTGCATTCGGATTGCTGTCATCCACGATCGATCTCGCCTGTCAGTATTTTGAAGAACGTGGACAGAATGTGGCCGAAGCTCTTCGGTCAAGTATTGCCAGACATCTGTGGATATTGCTTGGACTGTATCTAGTTTATTTTGTTGCCGGGCTTTTGGTCGATGTACTATTTGGTCTTACGGCCGTTCTTCCGAATAGCGTTCAGGCATTTTTCGGAAGTATGATCACGGTTATCGAGATTTACATTGGCATTCGACTTTTCGCGACAGTACCTGCGGTTATCAGCGAGGAGATTGGGCCCATACCAGCCTTGCGCCGTAGTTGGCGGCTTACACTCGGACATGGGATCCGCATTTTGGGTACCTCAGTGGGTTTCGGAGTAATTCTGTTCCTTGCCGCAATCGTGGTCAGTGTTATAGCTGGTTTCGCCTTTGGCGATGTCATTGAGTGGTGTAAGGAATTTCTGACCGCTCAGGTCGTTACTGTTCCATGGATACTGAGGTCCTTGCCAGGCTTTCTTTGGCAGTTGGCGGGAGAAATTACGGTGTTCATTCTGCTTCTCGGAGCATTTTTCCCTGTATTCGTGACGGTATTTTACTATGATCTTCGTACGCGGCGTGATGGGGCGCTGGTGTATTTAGACTAAGTCCGCACCAAGCGCGCACGGCCTTTGTTGAAGGGCGGCTTAACGCAAAAACCAGCGGCACGCGGTGGGAGCTTGGCTTTCATCGCGTGGCTGCATTCAGCCGTTTTAAAGAACTCGCATCGTGACCCCATTTTATCGCCTGCTTTCTCCGCTCCTCAAAGAGTTGCCAGCCTTTGAATCGCTCCGGCGTGCCCTGAAGGGCATGGATGCCAGCGCCGAGATGCATCTCACGAATATCCCGGCTTCGCTCGACTCGCTTGTTGTCGCATCCGCGTGTGAAGCGCTCGCTCGTCCATTCCTGCTGCTCAGCGAAGACGCCGAAACGGCTGAGCGGCTCTATGACGATCTCGCGCGACTCATGGGGGAAGAGCGTCTCGCGCTCTTCAGCGAAGGGGCTCACGCATCGTTGCTTGCGCGCGAACGCCAAAAGCGAACACAGACTGCCGAGGCGACCGCACAATTGCTCGAAGCCATCGATCGCCTTGCCCGAGCCAAAGGTCCAATCATCACAATTGCAGATGCCGCAGCGATGGCCTTTCCCCTTCCGCGACGAGATGCATTCGCAGCAGAATCCATGACAGTGACCGTGATGGAATCCATCGGCTTTGAAACGCTGGTCACATGGCTCACGAAGCACCACTTTGAGCGCAAGCAATTCGTCGAGTCTGCTGGTGATTTCGCAGTTCGCGGTGGTATTGTCGATGTCTTCCCTTATACCGAGACGCTTCCAATCCGTATCGAGTTCTTCGGTGATACGATCGAAAGCATGCGCGCATTTGATGCCGTCAGCCAGCGCTCGACAGGAGGGCGTGGAACGCTCACGCTCGTGCCGAACGCCCTGACCGAATCCGGAGAGATCCGCGACGCGACGATCTTCGATTATCTCGCGGCAAACACCGTGATCGTTACCTTCGAACCGTCGCGCGTTCAGTCGGCGCTCGAAGAAAGTGGCGCCCCGAAGGACTCCCTCGGACCAATCCAACAATTTGCGCGGCTCTCTATTGAAGCATTTCCGGCAACAGGTGTCAGCACGATCGATTTTGGTGGACGCTCACAACTGAGCTACAATGCGAATCTCAAGCTGATTCGCCAACACTTCGCGGACCTGGCCTCCCGCGGCACGAGCGCAATCATCATGTCCGAGACGAAGGACCTCTCAAAACGTCTGCGCGATCTGCTCGATACGGAAGAATCCACTGAGTCCACTCCCGTCCACTCCGTCCAGTACGTCGAGCCATCCCTTTCGCATGGATTCCAGGTTGGGCCGGCGGCAGTCTATGCCGAGCACGAGTTGTTCGGTCGTAAGCGTGAGCGTGGCGCTGCCGCGCGCAAAAAAGCCGCTCGCACAAAAGGCATTTCGCTCCGCGAACTTCGCGCACTCAAGCGCGGCGATTTGTTGGTGCACGAAGATAAGGGCATCGGCAAGTTCATGGGCCTCGAAACGATCGAGGTCGTTGGAAAAAAGCAAGAGGTCGTCCGGCTTGTCTATCGTGACAGTGATGTGCTCTTTGTCAATCTCGATTATATCGGCCGCCTCTCGAAGTACTCTGCTGGAGAGACAAAAGATTCGGAGCCGAAACTCTCGAAGCTTGGAAGTGCCGAGTGGCAGCGGACAAAAGAGAAAACCAAGAAGCGGCTCAAGGACATCGCCCGAAATCTAATTCAGCTCTACGCCAAGCGCAAACAAGCGGAAGGATTCGCGTTCAGTCCCGACGATATCATTCAGCGCGAGATGGAGGCGGCCTTCATGTATGAAGACACTCCAGATCAGGCCAAAGCCAGCGCGGAAGCAAAGCATGATATGGAGTCGCGGCATCCAATGGACCGCTTGATCTGTGGCGATGTCGGATATGGCAAGACCGAGGTTGCATTGCGCGCCACGATGAAGGCCGTGCTCGATAAGAAGCAAGTGGCTGTGCTCGTGCCGACAACGATTCTCTCCGAGCAGCATTTCCGTTCGTTCTCGGATCGTCTCGATCGCTTTGGAGTCAAATGCGCATCGCTTTCGCGGTTTCGCTCGAAGAAGGAGCAGACCGCGATCCTGAAAGATCTCGCCGAGGGCAAGATCGACGTGCTGATCGGCACGCATCGCATTCTATCCAAGGATGTCATATTCAAGGATCTTGGATTGCTGGTCATCGATGAAGAGCACCGTTTCGGAGTTGCTGCGAAAGAGAAGTTGCGCGAGCTTCGCGCAAATGTCGATACACTCACGCTTACAGCCACGCCGATTCCTCGTACGCTGAATTTCTCCCTGCTCGGCGCGCGCGATCTTTCGATCATGGAAACGCCGCCTCGTAACCGGCTGCCGATCATGACGGAAGTGCTTGCGGGATACGACGAACATGTTATCGCAGAGGCATTACGGCGCGAGCTTTCGCGTGGCGGCCAAATTTATGCTATCCATGATAAAGTCCATGATATCGACTTTTTTGCCAACAAACTTCGCGAAGCTGCACCACGAGCACGCGTTGGCATCATCCACGGACAATTGCCCCCAAGCTCGATTGAAAAGATGATGCGCGATTTTCTCGAAAAGAAGATCGATATTCTGGTTGCAACCAAGATTGTGGAATCCGGTCTCGACGTGCCGAATGCGAACACAATCATCATCAACCGCGCACAGAACTTTGGCCTTGCGGAGCTTTATCAGCTTCGAGGCAGAGTCGGCCGCTCGAATGAACAGGCCTACGCCTATCTCATCGCGCCTCCGGTGAATCAGCTGTCGCAGGATGCCTTGCGCCGTTTGGAAGCCATGGAAGAATTCTCCGAACTTGGTGCGGGATTCCAGCTTGCGATGCGCGATCTCGAAATTCGAGGCGCCGGCAATCTGCTCGGCGCCGAGCAATCCGGCTTTATCGCCGATATTGGTTTCGATCTTTACCAAAAGACCGTAGAAGAAGCGGTGGAGGAGATCAAGCGCGAGGAATTCCGCGAACTGTTCAAGGATGATCTCGCGCGCGAGGCGAAAACTGCATTTGGCCGGAAGCGGCTTTCAGGCGAGGGCGATGTCAGCGTTCAACTCGGCATGACCGCGCTCATTCCAGAGACATACATCGAGGATGATGCCGAGCGGTTCGGATTCTATCAACGTATGGCCGCCGCCACAACGGACGCGCAACTCGAGGAAATTTCACGCGAACTGCGCGATCGGTTCGGTCCCATCCCAGAAGAAGCAATGACGTTGCTCGGTGTTGCACGAGTGCGCGAGCGCGCAAAGCAGCTCGGCGCGCGCAATGTGATCTTTGAAGAGCAGACTCGCACGCTTCGCATTCTGCTCCCACCGCAAGACGAGGCCTTTTACTATCAGCATACTTTCCCACTTGTGCTCGATCGGTTTTCGCTTGTCGGACAGCAGAATATCCGCTTGCTGAGCGAGGGCAAACTCCTGCGACTCGTCGTTCGCCTTCGCATGACCGAGGATGGCCCCGACCGACTCAAGGAGATAGAAGAAGTGCTTGCGAAGCTCACTCCGGAGACGATCTCAACCATTCCGGCAACCGCAAGCCCGTAGAGAATAAGGATTCGGGCAGAATGTTTTTCTTTATGGCAATTCTTTCGCAATAGAGGAGTGTTTGAATCACCGACTCTATCTTTCTCCCAAGATCCTATGAAAACGGATAGTATAGTCTCTCTCATTATCGTTGTGTCCATCCTCGGTGGCTGTCATTCTGTCACCGCTCCACAGTCTGGCATTGTGGCAGGTCACGTTCGACTCTTTGACAATAATCGCTCTCTTGCCAGCGACCTGAGCGGAGTCTCTGTTTCCGTCGAAGGTACGGCGCTGACTGCGACGACGAACGCGCTCGGTGAGTGGCGTATCGATAGCATCCCCGCGGGAAACAAGGTAATCGATTATGTCAAAGCAGGCTATGCATTCTGGAAAAGCGGCACGGCTGGCGATGGATCAGCCGATACCACAGACCTATTTCCTTCGCAGTCCGGCACTGTCACACTGAGCGACGCAACGCACGATGCATCTGCACATACGACAACGATCACGGGTGTGGCATCAGGAGTGACCGAGATCTCGCTTCCTTTTTGCTACTTTAGCAAGAGTTCTAGTGCAGTCGCGTCGTCGACAACTCACGTAAGCATCCCTAAGCCCTACGATCAGCTCCGATCCGTACTTGACGACAGCATTTTACTAGGACAAGGGTTCAACCATGGCGATACCATCTATGTCATTGGACGGGTGGATATTACGGGGTACAAATCGCTTGGCTGTTACGAATACGATACGACGATTTCGGGACAGTCCCTCCGAGTTGCGGCCGGCGCGGGCCCGGTTTCGAACATGCTGAAATTCGTGCTCAACTAGTTCACCTCATCGGCACTCATCGGAATCGGTTCTCCCTTCAACTCGGCGATCCTCTTTCGCAATTCGAATTTTGGAATGCGAGAATAGAGTGCCTCATAGCCCGTAAGAGCTGCTATTTGGTGGACTTCCTCTTCAGCGCCACGGAGCTTCCAAAGCCAATAGTGAAGACTGGCAATACGCTCGTCGTCTCCTTCGTGCTGCAGCATAGTCTCGAGGGTATTCAATGCTAAGGTTGCCTCGCCCTGAGCGGCCTGAGTACGGGCAAGAATAAGCGTTGCAGTAAAGCGCTTCGCCGGATTGGAATTGGTGTTGCCAATTGCAAGCGCCTCTTCTGCAACTGTTCGGGCCGCATGGAGAACGGCGTCGCGCCAACTTACTGATGTTTCGTTGAGGTCTGCGAGATGCTGATTCAACCAGTTTGGGCAATCGTTAAGATGCAGCACCTCGAGATAAATGGCACCAATCTCACAGAGCCATTCAGTGACCAATTCATGGCTTTCAATTGCTCTGTGTCCCTTCTCGCCCTCCTGGAGCAGCGCAAATGCTTCTTCATACTCTCCAAGTCGAAGATGGATCCGACCGAGATCAGCCTGTGCTAACGCAATCCCTCGCTTATCGCCAAGCGGTTGAGAGATCGCTAACTTATCACGGAAGAACTGAGCGGCGCGAGCATACTGACCTTTTTCGAAATAGATATCCCCGATATTACCAAGTGCAAGGGCCTCCGCTCTCCTATCCCCGATCACCCGTGCCATATTCAAATGTTGTTCGAATGCAGACATCGCACGTGCATGATCGCCTTTTCGGTAGTATACGGTGCCAGCGTTGAAGAGCGCCTTGGACATCGTCTCGCGCGCACCAAGTCCCGAAGCTATTTCATATTGTCGTTCGAGATACGGCAGCGCCTCGTCATATTGGCCAACAAAGACCAATGCAGCACCGATATTCCCTCGCGCAAATGCTTCTTCGAGTCGATCGTTGCAGGACCGGGATATTGCGAGTGACTGATTGTAGCACTCGATCGCCTTGTCGTGCTCACCGAGTAAGACATGGATATGTCCCATCCGTGAATATGTTCTCGAGACACCTAGACGATCATTCAGCTCTTCCTTGACTTTGAGTTGCTCGCGGAAACATTCCATCGCCCTGCGATATTCTCCTTGATTCCATAGCAGCATACCTATATTACTTTCTGTTGCAGAGACACCCGCCTTGTCACCGTTTTGCCTGGCCAAATCCAGGGAAATCGAATATTCCGCGAGAGCTTCGTCGTTCTGTCCGATCCGCCAATGCGTTATCCCCATTCGAAGGTGGGCGTTTTGCAACTGGCGGGGTGAACCATGCGCCGTTGCCCATGAGAGCAACTCGACAGTCAATTGCTGACTGAAGGTCCAATTCGCACGATCATCGAACAGGAGACTCACATCGGGCACTGCATCTGCCCATGCTCGAGGATTCAGAGCTTTAAGTGCGGCGAGACGCGTGCGATAAAGCTCCTCGATATCGGTGCCATGCTCGTGAACGGTACGGATTGACGACAGCAAGTCAGATCGGGCCTCGCTTCGATAGAGGCGGAGAAATACCGGGATGTTCGCGAACACAGATGCCAGCCGTTCATGCTCGCCAGCTCGTTCGAGCTGATAGGTTACTTCCCGTGCAAGACGAAGCGGGATCATGCGTGATTCTCGAAGTACGGCGGCCGGGGATTTTCGCGCATCCGGGTATCGATGCGCTCGGCCAGCCATTGGAAGTATTCGGCAAGATAAGGATCCGGATTCTTCTCGCGCATATCGAGGATCGCAGGACGAGATTTTTCCCACGCAGTTGAGACGAAGGAGCCCAAGGTCTTATCAACCAAGTCGAGATCGATCAGCCCTTCGGCCACGAGAATTCCGAGAGACTCCATTTCCTGAGAGAGCTGGATGAAAAGTACCTGTTCGGCGGACGGGAGCGCGTAGAAGTCATCGCGAGTCGAGTACATCGTACCCCGGCTGAATGACTGCAGCAGCTCAGCGAACTCTCTCGTCTGGAAATTCCTGATCGTTTCGAGCGTCAGTCGTTCACGTCGATCTCGTGCCGCGGCACGGACTTGCGCAAGTCCAAAGACCAACGCTACAATGAAAGATAGAGCAATTGCAGCATTCGCAGCAAGCGTAATGGTCGTCTCCATTGCCGCAAATATACGGAATCAATGGAAGCGAAGCACTATCCCAAATTGATATGCACGCAGCCGGGTTCGCGGACGATGCCGACGATCTGCAAATCCGCGTTGCGGGCGAAGCTCGATCGCGAAAAATTCGCGAGCAGCGTACGCAAGTGGCTGAGATCATCCGAAATGAAGTCGATCGCAAGTCCCTTAAGGTGCATGGACGTACGGACATTCGCACCGGGCACCGGAGCTGGCGCATTGATCGGAACTCGCCGTGCGGTGAGCCAATGCCATGCCTTGAGCCAGATTTTCGTATCGAGCACGCTCGCTTCTTCAAGCTGCGGAAATTTTCGAGTAGCACCCTTTTCTGCAATGCGCTCTTTAATCAGCGCAAGCTGCCCCTCGCTGGTCCGCTTGCCGCTGGTCACGATGGCCCACTCGCCGCGCGAGGCGAGATACGCGCCAAATGCCTTGACAACAGAAGCTTGCTCAGGAGTCAGGTTCACTTCGGGATTTTTCGAAATGCTCGCGTTATCCACCGGAGAATTTCGTTCGGTTGTAATGCGAATTCCGAAAGCATCCGTAATGGGGGCCGCGGCCCGAGCAGCTGGGAGCGAAACCGGCACCGCCGCGTGAGCCATGCTTCGAGTGATGAGCGAATTCGCTGCCGAGGGATTCGAACCGAAGGAATCTAATCCGACGGGCGAAACTAATGCAATGGTCATCAGCAGCAGCGCTCCGGTCAAGCCGATGCGGGCCTTCGTCCATTCTGCAAGAGTTGTTCTCAGTCGTTTGGTCATTTCGAGATCTGTCATTGGCTCCTTAGTCATATTCATCTCAGTCATTCGGGCGATCATTTGCTATGCGTAGGACTAAGAGCAGAAAACCATGGTGATGTTCGTGAAATGGTGGTAACGGAAAGCAATGCGCTTTTGGCAATGGCCTAAATTCAACGCTTCGAATGGAAATGGCTGGCAGGATGAGCGATAAATCAGAAAGATTTGTCTGTCCAATGGCCCAACGAACCGCTGGAATAGCCGGAACCGCACTTGTCGCACCGAGGGTTAGTGGCCCCACAATCGGGCATTTAGCTCAGCTGGTTCAGAGCGTTCGCCTCACACGCGAGAGGTCATAGGTTCAAATCCTATAATGCCCACTTTCTTTCCGTTCATCCCTCAGCTTTACCTGAGATGCTCCTTCCCATCGGCGATGATAATCCGGAGCGCATGGCGTTCCCGATCGTCACTCTCTTACTTATCGCCGCCAACATCCTCGTATTTCTGCTCGAAGTCTCACGCGGCGAGGCATTTCTGATCCACTATTCGCTGATTCCCGCAGCGTTCTTTCATGGCCAGCAGCCAATCTTCAATTTGTTTTCCTCGATGTTCCTGCATGGCGGGTTCGCGCATATTTTCGGGAATATGCTCTATCTGTATATTTTCGGAGATAACGTCGAGGATAATCTCGGCAAGGTCAAGTTCTTCCTCTTTTACATGCTGTGCGGGGTTGCCGCTATGCTCGCGCAGGCGCTGGCGATACCGGATTCCACCGTTCCGAACATTGGCGCTTCTGGCGCAATTGCTGGCGTGTTGGCGGCGTACTTGATACTCTATCCCCGCAACCGCATTCGCGTCCTCATCTTTTTTCCATTCACGATGACCATGAGCGCATGGTTCGTCCTGGGGCTTTGGATCGCGACGCAATTGCTCTCGGGCTGGACCTCGACCTACCATCATGCCGCGACCGCACAGGGCGGGATTGCGTACATGGCACATGTGGGTGGGTTTTTCACGGGGGTCATACTCACCTTCGTCTTCCGTCGGCACGAAGCTAAACAGGGCACCATGCATCGGCTCGGAATGAGATGACAAATTGAGTACGATATCGCTACGGCATTTTGTCCTGATTCGAATTCTATTTGTCATCCGTCATTTGTCATTCCTCATGGAAGGCGGGCACTTCCTTGGAGATTACTCGTTACTCATCTCTCGTTACTTTTTACCAAACCACAATGGACGTAAAGATCAAGACTTTTCGCATTCAATCCTCCGCCGATGAGCAAACGCTCAACGATTTCCTCACTGGCAAGATCGTTCGGCATTGGAGCACCACCTACGAGCAAAGCCCTGAGGGCGGTGTCTGGAATGTATTCCTGGGCTACGAGATTCGAATGAACGAGAACCGCCCCACTGGTGGTGATCGCGATCGTCGCGACGCCCCGCGTGGCGCGACCAATCATGGCCGAGACGTCCGCCCAGAGCGGCGCGGCGACGATCGCCCACCGATGCGCGAACCTCGGGAGAAGACTCCACGCGAAGACTACGTCCCGCTGATTGCCGAAGGTGACAAGCCACTTTTCGAGGCAGTCCGCAAATGGCGAAACGCGCGAGCCAAGGATGAGCGA
Source organism: Bacteroidota bacterium (assembly GCA_030706745.1). NCBI lineage: Bacteria > Pseudomonadati > Bacteroidota > Bacteroidota bacterium. Next base: position 2,364 of record JAUZNX010000009.1, on the reverse strand, counting down.
ATCAAGCCGTTCGCGCTCTTCAACAACAAGCAACTCGAAGCCATCGTCAACGCGAAACCCGTGACTGCCGAGACGCTTCGGCCGCTCGCGCCTGATATGGACGATCGACTTTGGGAGCGCTATCACAATGAACTTCTCGGCTTCATGGAAGCCGCTGCCAGCATTAATGGTGGTGCCCATGTGGCTGAGACGACCCATCAGGAAGCTCCCGTGGAAGTGGCTGCCTGAGTTGGGCCTCGTAAACGGCTATGGGCTGCCTGTCAGCACGGCAACGGTGCAACGCACCCACCATGCAAACAGGCAGCCCCAATAACCCTGAAAGACGAGCCAAGGTAAGAGGAATATGTGTGCGTCTTTTCGGTGCAAAACTACTTCGTACCTGTTCTTTCCAGATTATCCAGCCTTTATCTCTTTGTAAACCATGGAGTGGCGATCTGAATGGGACTCCCGCCTGAAAAATCCTGGCGTTGTCCGTGAGCTGCTGGAAGTTCTGGCCAGCGACCCCGGACAGACTTTCGATTTGCTGTTTCACGCCGATTTTGCCGATCGGCTCCTCGGTGTCATGCGGCAAGCTGGGCCGCAATCCGAGGGATTTGGACGAATGCAACAAACCTTCGCCGAGACCGTAGAGAAAATTCGGAGCTTGATCGTTCTCGCCGCCAGTAATGGGTTTTCCTCTGCTGGCAGGTACACCGATCTTACGCCCGCGGCAATGTCGAGCATTCTGGATCTCAGTCACGACCTGTCGATGATCAAGCACAGCCAAATGGCATGATATACACCGTTTCCAATTAATCACTCCGCACGTGGAGCACCTCCTGATACCCGGCACACTCGATGAACTGGAGCAGGTCCATGACTGGACCCGCCGCCAGCTCGATCAGGCCTGCGTACCACCGGACCTTCAGCACAACGTGCTCCTGGCGCTTTCCGAATGTGTCACCAATGCGATCCGGCACGGCTGTCAGGAGTGCCGCACGCACAAAGTTAAGCTCGAGTGCCGCGTCGGCGATGGCGAGATCGCCTTCACTGTGCGCGATCGTGGCAATGGGTTCGCGCCTGAACTTGTACCCGACCCAACCCAGACCGCTTTTCTGCATCGCCCCGGTGGCAGGGGAGTCTACCTCCTGAAAGCCCTTTCGAACGACTCCCAAATCGAATCCTCCCGCGACGGCACCAGCGTTACCTTCCGTTTTAGCTGGAAGTAGTCGGCTCTCCTGTTCTCCCCGGCAACTGACGCCCTTGGCATCTCTCCAACATTCTTACTCGTCAACTCTATGTCTCTCAGACAGCACCAATAATTATGATTATTCTTTTTGTTTGTTTTTCATGAAGCGGTCGCGGTGTCTCTTAGATAGCCACAGTTTTCGTTTCGCAAACATGCCGAAAGCATACGGAATTCGTAATTCGTCATTGAAAGAAGAGACACACCTTCACCCTATATAACAAGGTTCGACACCCGCGGCATCGCAATTTTTCGATGAATTCTAATAAAATGTGTCAAGGCGCTCTGATGCCCGCTCATTGCCGTTGCCCTAGCAGCACCCAGCTTGTGCCGTTCTTGACGCCGACGATGCACAATGTATTGCCGCGATACGATGCTCCGCCCGCACCGTAAACCGGATTGTCTGGTTCGTAAAACTGGTCGTATCGCTTCCAACTCTTACCACTCCAATGCGCTACAACTCCCCATCCGCCAGCGACGAATAGATCGTTCGGGGACTGAGCTGCGAACCCAATACCGATATGATCGCCATTTGGCACTGTCCCATCCATCCACCACGGGCCATCATCGGTGCGACGGAAAACAGTTGACCCTGCGGCTGCCAAGACCTTGTGCCCCGCGCTATCGAACTCAACGACATCACCAATCCCGTAGGAATAGGCTGTTCCTGAAGTGGAAAGCTTATCTTCGGTCCAAGTTGTGCCATCAAAGTGCAGCACTTCTGACTCAGCAGTGTTTGGATTATATCCGGTAGCCCAAATATCCGTATCGCTCGAACCACGGATCACGTATAGATTCTCCTTCGTCGGCGTGCTCATCTTCGTCCAGTGGGTGCCATCGAAGTGAAGGATGGTGCCCGAATCGCCGACGAAGAACATTGCGTTTGAGGAGGTGCCCCAGGCCGAGTGAATTACTCCGTCATGTGGGTAATTCCAAACTCCTGTTTTTTCAAGACGAGTTTCGATGACAGCGGTGCCATTCCAATGATACATAATGCTTCCATCAATAATCCAGAAGTCATTATCGTTGAACCCGAAGATTGAAGCTCCACTCAATGCTCCGGGCGCATGGCCGTTGAGCGTTTCCCGGTTCCACGAAGTCCCATTGAACCGATGGAGGTCGCCATTCAAAGCGAGAAT